>JASHUV010000128.1 GCA_030039825.1 Thermoplasmata archaeon | reverse complement strand
CGACGGCGAGCGGGGCCACGGAGGCCCGGACCCGCTCGATCGTCTGGACGAGGTGGGCGCCCGCGGTGGAGCGGAAGACCCGCCGCTCCCGGCGGGATTCGATGGAGGTGTAGGCGTTCCGGACGCCCGGGACCGCGGTCGCCCAGCCGAACCAGGACTTGGCGAGATCGACGCGGGCGGGGACGGAGAGGTCGTCGAGGGGCCGCCCGATCGACGTCGCGGCGCGCGCGGAGCGGTCCGTCGGCTTCCCGGGGGGATCACCGGCCCCGCCGCCGTAACCGAGGCGGTCGAGCAGGCCCTCGATGAGGTCGTCGAGGTGGTCCGGGTCGAAGCCGCTGACCGCGGCTTCCCTCCATCCTTGAGGGCCCCAGGCGCGGAAGACGGCCCCCTCGAGCTGCGAGGCGGGTTGGACCACGGTCGAGGTGCGATCGTAACGGACGAGCAGCCCGCCGCTCTCCTCCCCGACGACCTCGGCGTAGCGGCAGCGAGGCTCGAGTCGGCGGAGGAGCTTGCCGAGGAGGTCGTCGGCGTCGAAGAGCCCCGCCATCCGGCTCGGGTAGTGCTCCCGGTTCAAATGCTCGACCGGCCGACCGACGAGGACGGGCGCCGGCCCGGAGCGCCGGGCGCGCGCTATCGGCGGGTCGCCCTCGGTGTCGGGGCCTTCACGGGCGGGACCGGTGTGAGCCACCGGGCGTACTTCGGCTCCTCGCCCCGGACCACGCGGTAGAAGACGTCCATGATCTGCCGGGTGATCGCGCCCGGCGAGCGGGCGCCGACCTTGTAGTGTCCGATCTCCCGGACCGGCGCGATCTCGGCGTACGTCCCCGAGAAGAAGACCTCGTCCGCCGTCAGGAGCTCGTTCACGGAGATCGACTTCTCGATCACCGCGAAGCCGAGGTCGGTCGCGATCTCCTTCACGGACTCCCGGGTCACCCCGAGGAGGATGTCCGACTCGAGGCCGGGGGTGTAGACGCGCCCGTCCCGGACGATGAAGATGTTCTCGCCCGTCCCCTCGGCCACGTAGCCCCGGTCGTCGAGGAGGACCGCCTCGTCGTAGCCCTCCTCGCCCGCGTCGATGCCGGCGAGGTAGCTGTTGAGGTAGTTCCCGGCCGCTTTCGCGAAGGACGGGACGGCGTCGGATCGAGGCTTGCGGAACGGCGAGATCTTGGCGCGGACGCCGGACTCGGAGCCGGCGCCGAGGTACTTCTGGGCGGGGATCGAGGCGATCGCGAGCGAGACGCGTCCCTTGAGGTTCTTGACCCCGAGGGCGGGCTCGCCCCGATACAGGATCGGCCGGATATAGGCCGGCACGAACTCGTTGGCCGCCTGGGTCGCCAGGACCGCCTTCGCGATCTCCGCCTCCGTGTACGGGCAGGGCATCTTGTAGATTCGAGCGGAGGTCACGAGCCGGCGGACGTGCTCCTCCAGTCGGAAGATCGCCGTGCCGTCCCGGGTCCCGTAGGCGCGGATCCCCTCGAACACCCCCACGCCGTAGTGGAGCGTGTGCGAGAGGACGTGCACGCGGGCCGCGGCGAAGTCGACGAGTTCGCCGTCCATCCAGATCTTCTTGCCCTCGGTCGCGAGCATCGATCCCTCGGGGTCCTTGGACCCCCTCTGCCTCAATTCGGACCGACTATATCCCCTCGTCGTTTCTGGCCGGCACCGGTCGACGTTTCGCGTCGGCACCGCGACGTCCGGCCTCGGTTCCACGCCGGGGGCCCCTCGCTCCGGGTCGGTCCGGTCCGGGATCGGCCGGACGGGTGACGCGGAGTCCAATATACTCATATTCATATGAATATGTGGATATCCGTTGGATCAACGACCGCGCGGGTGTGGGACGAGCCCGGTCGGTCCGGACGAACGGTCGGTCCGGAATAGCGTCCGTAGCGTCGGATAGGGTGGGGAAGCATGCGCTTCCCTTGAATCCCCGATCTGACCCTCCGGTCCGGTCGATCGGGCGCCTCGGGCCGCCCGGGTTCCGAGCGCGGACTCGGGCCGGGGCTCATCCGAGGGGCCGGCGGCGTCGAGGGGCTTCCCTCCAGGGTCCCCGAACCCCCCGCAGGGGAGAAGGGGCCGCCCGGGCGCGAGCGGGCCAAGAGCCGTGTCGCCCGAGAAGTTCCGACCCGATCGGCCCGACCCCCCCCGTTTCGGGGTGATTTCGGGGGTTTGACGTATAATTCGGGTTATACGACCGATTTGGACCCCCTGACGAGGGGGTGCTTGGTTTGCTTAGGATGGTGAGTAACGCATCAGGGATATCTGAGACTCTTAGTGACGAAAGACGGGCCCGACAGCGCTTGCCCACTCTCGAGGGCCTCGTCGATCCCATCGACGGTCTCTGGGGCTTCCCCGGCCGTCAACCTCGAAGGAATCGACGTGTTCCATTTCGGAGTAATCCTAACTGCGTAACTAACGCTTCTTAGAGGGTGGAGCTGGTATCGTCGTCACCTTGAGACCCGGGACCCGAGGAAAGTCGGCCTCGGGGAGGGTCACCCATTCCGCGCATCGCCCGGCAAGGAGCGCCCCGAGGATCATCAGGCTCGGGGCCGTCGGGGATCCCCCGACGGGGCGGGGGGCGGCGGCGCCCTCGAGGGCGGCGGCCTCGTCGAAGGGGAGGATCGTCAACTTCCGTCGGAGCCGGTCGAGGGCCGCGAGGCGTTTGTCACGGCCCGGCGAGGGGTCCGCGCGGGCGATGAGCTCGAGCTCGAGGAGGTTCACGGACGTC
>JASHUV010000127.1 GCA_030039825.1 Thermoplasmata archaeon | reverse complement strand
TGGTACAACGACCAGATCCACGAGTCGCTGTGGGTCGAGCTCTTCGAGACGCCTCGAGAGGCGTGGCAGCGCAAGATGTCGGTGGAGAGCCAGCTCGGCCTCTTCCTCCGACGCGCGGAGGCGGAGGGATGAGCCGCCCCCCGCACCCCCCTCGTAGAAGAAGGGGAACTAATAACCGGATTCTACATTCGACCGCTTGGCCCCTCCCGCCCGTCGGAAGCACGGCGACCGCTCGACGCCCCCGAGCTCGAGCGGGGGTTCGCGAGCGTCCGGCGCGAACCCGGCCATCCGACCGACGAGAGATGGCGACCCCGTGCTACTATATAGGGAGCGGAGCCTTACTCGCTTGGACTCGGCACGGCCAACCGAGCGAACGACGGGGCCGACGATGGCGGGATCCACGGTGAAGCGCTCGCGCCTCTCACTGGGAGCCCGGCACCCGCCGCTCGCCGCAGCCGATCGGGTCCGGCCCTCCGGGACGGGACCCGGAGGGGAGTGAACGGATGGAGAACGTGAACGGACGTCTCGGGAGCGTACGCCGGAATCGCCGAACGCGCGCCGCGCTCTTCGCCGGTGCGCTCGCGATCGTCGCCCTCATGGTCTTCTCCGGGGCGGCCGCCAGCGGTCTCGCCGACCTCCGAAGCGCCGCCGGGAGCCCTGCCGGGACCCATCTCTCGCTCGCCGCGACCTCGACGCCCTGGACCTACCCGACCACCACGCAGCAGGAGCCCGGGTACACCGGCGGGAACTACATCCTGGCGTCGACCTCCGACGTGGAATACCTGAACGTCTACAAGTTCACGGACGCCTACAGCGCCGAGCTCCTCGGGGAGATCTACGACTCCCTCGACGCCTACACGCCGAACCAGACCTACATCCCCTGGGCGGCGTCCGGCTGGGGGGAGACGACCGCGCCCGCCGGCATGACGACGTTCGACCCCCTGACCGGAACGACGACGCCAGTGGCGTACATCTACAACGTCACGATCCGGCCCGGGATCCAGTGGTCCGACTGGACGACGGCCACGGCGTCCTCGACCTACGTGTACAGCAACACGACGAGCTTCTCGCTCTACAACTCGACCTCCCAGTCGATCGACCAGTTCACGCACACCTACAGCTGGCCCTCGGTCACGATGTCGACGGAGCAGATCCAGTCCGCCGACCTCATCCTGAGCTGGGAGATCCTCGCGACCTCGGCGGATTACGCCGGCATCTGGTCGAACATCGTCAACGTCGTTCCGACGAGCAACCTGACGGCCGACTTCTACCTGGGCGCCCAGTCCGCGACGTTCGTCACCTACACCCTCAGCGCCCCGATCCTCCCCTACCACATCTGGAAGTCGCACGACTGGGCCGACGAGAACACCGCCGCTTGGAACTACACCGGAACGGGGAGCCCGAACGGGTACGACTCCTGGGACGTCGGCTACAACCCCCAGACCGACCAGTCGAGCCAGCTGATCGGCAGTGGGCCGTTCATGTTCTCGAACGCCTACGGGCAGACGCCCGGCGCGTGGGTCCCGAACGACTACTGGACCCTGTACGTCAACCCCCACTACTTCGTCCAGTACGTCCCCGCGCTCGAGACCTGGTCGCCGAAGATCAACGAGATCACTGTCCCGCTGTATCTCTCCGAGTCCGCCGCCGTCGCCGCCCAGGGTCTCGGCGAGGTCGACACGCAGCTGCAGCCGAGCGGCAACGACCCCTCCTTCCTGCCCACGCTGAAGACGATCTCCGACACGACGATCTTCTACCAGCAGTCCGGGAACTTCGACTACATGGGTCTCAACCCGAACTCCTACGATTCGCCGATGAACGTTACGGCGTTCCGCCAGGCGCTCAACTACGCGACGAACAAGGCCTACCTGTCGGCGGTCATCGGCGAAGGATTCTCGACGCTCGGCCAGCCGACCGTGCCGGTCGCCGACGCGCTCTGGCACAACTTCACCGCGCCGCAGTACACCTACAGCCCCTCGGAGGCCGCCTCCCTCCTCGCAAGCATCCCGGGCATGACGAAGAACGGGGCCGGGGACCTCGTATACCTCGGGCACCCGGTCTCCTTGGACCTCCAGATCACCCCGGCGTCGATCACGCCAGAGGCGGTGGAAGGGGCGCTGATCGTGGCGCAGGAGTGGTCGAGCCTCGGCATTCCGACGACCGTCACCCAGGAGGCGTTCTCCACGCTGGTCGCGAATCTCGTCGGTAACTCCTACCAGATCGTCGACCTCGGGATCACGGGGATCGAAGGCGACCCGACGGGCGACTTCTTCGACTTCTACAACTCGTCGGTGGGCACAGGGACCGGGTTCTATGAGGGTCCGTACTCGAGCCTGACGGTGAACGGCCAGGCGCTCAGCGGCCCTCAGGTCAGCGAGCTCATGAACAACCTGACGAACGAGCTCAACACGATCACCAACCTCGGGACCCGCACGAGCATCGCGCTCGAGATCGAGGGGATCGCCGCGCAGGAGTCGACGATCATCAACCTCGGCTACCCGATCGCGATCCTGCCGTTCGCGAACTCGACGTTCTCGGGGCTCATCGAGGACTCGCTCGCCTATCAGTCGTTCATGTACTGGAACTTCCTCTCCTTCCATCTCAAGGGGACGACGGTCAGTACGCCTCCCGCGACGATCCCGACCCAGCTCCGCGTCGGCGTCGTGGCCGCCTCGAGCGTGTACACGAACGGGGAGTACGGGAACGTCACGGTCCAGGTGCGGAACCAGTACGGGGCCCCCGAGGCCGGCATGAACGTGACCGTCGGGTTCAAGCCCTCGGGCCAGCTCCTCAACGTGAGCGACAACTTTGGCGTCACGAACGCCCAGGGTCAGTACACCTGGGAGTTCCAGGTCTACGCGGGAAACCCGCAGATCTTCAGCTCCGACTACGCCGGATCGATCAACATCACCGCGGCGGCGTCGCCCGGGAAGGGCATCACGGGGGACGTCATCGGGAGCGCCGGGTGGACCTCGATCGACGTCGAACCGGAGGCCGTGGCATACAGCGCCGATGCCTCGCCGCTCCTCTCGGTCGGGCACTCGCCGTCGCCATTCTCGATCGAGGTCTACAACCCGGCCACGGGCGCCCCGGTGTCCGGTTACGCCTACACCGTCCAGGCCCTCTCCGGGGCGGTCAACCTGTCGAGCGGGGCGTCCGGCCAGTCGGTCGTGACCACGACCTCCTACGACCCTCTGCGTCCGGATTTCGGCGGGGCGATCGGGTTCGCGAGCGTCGAGGTCACGAACCAGACCGACTACAACCTGACCTCGCTCTCCGGGGTGACCGGTTCGAACGGCCTCATCACGGTCGACCTTCAGGCGAACGGCTCGGCGAACTTCTCCGCGATGGGCAGCTCCTTCGAGAGCTGGCTCTTCATCGGGAACTACGCCCAGTCCTCGCCGCTCACCGGGGCCTCCCCCTACGACGTGCTCGGGGAACTGACCTCCTCCTTCGACCCGACCGGGTTCGGCCAGCTCCAGCCGTTCGAGATCCCCCTGACGGTGGCGGACGTCGCACCCTCCGTCCACCTTGCCCTCTCCGTCGCGGGCGGGCCGATCGGGCCGTCCGGGACGCTCACGGTGACCGCGACCGCCACGAACTCGACGTCCCACGCGCCCGTCGTCGGCTACACCGTGACGCTGGTGAGCCAGAACGCTCTCGGGGCCAACCGCGGCACGCTCTCGAACCCCGCGGGAACGCCGGTCGAGGCGTTCAACCCGAACAGCTACTTCGGCAGCACCTTCCTCCCGGGGATCACGCTCGTGACGAACGCCACGGGGGTGGCGGTCGCGACGTTCTCGCCGGGCCTCTACACGCCGGCGTCGACCGGGGGGACGTTCTCCGGTTTCGCCTCGGCGGCGTACACCGACCCGAACCTGATCCCGTTCGATGAGTTCGAGCTGAGCGCCTCGGGCAACGACTCCGTGGCGGCCGCCGCGACGGCGAACTCCTCCGCGATGGTCTCGAACACGCCGGCGTCGACGACCGCCGCGGCGTACTTTGCCGGGTCGGGGAGCCTCAATGACGTCGTCCTCCTGACGGGGAACGCGACCTACCCGATGTACGTCAACACGACCGCGGATTCGGCCTGGGGCCCCGCCGTCGGCTCGGTCCCGGTGAACGTGACGGCCACCGTCGGGACGATCGCCGGCGCCTCGGGGACGACCTCCTCGTCGGGCTCGTACTCCACGACCTACTCGGCGCCGAACGTGGGGGTTCTGACCGCCGTGACCGTCGCGATCACCTACGGGCCGGCGGGAGCGAACACGACCCTCCTCGAGACGATCTACCTCTCGGCCGCGCCCGCCGCGAAGAGCGTCGGCCCGTCGACGCCGGGGAAGAACTCGACCTCGAGCTCGAACAGCACCCTGACGACCGAGCTCGAGGCGGCCGCTGCGGCGTTCGGGATCCTGGCGGTCATCTTCGCCGCCCTGTGGGTCGCCGGACGCCGGAAGCCCCCCGAGCCGACGGTCCAGCCCTGGAGCCCGAGCTCCTCCACCGCGTCGTCCGGATCGCCGGGCGGCGCCTCGTCGTCCTCGCCGCCCGGCGGGGAGGCGCCGAAGGGTCCGGGCGGCTCCTAGTGGGGGGCGCGTCCGCCCGGCGGGTTCGCCCTCGCCGCGGCGGGGCCTCCCCCCCGGGGGGCCCGCGGCGTCGGTGGGTTATGTACCGGCATCGCCCTCGCTCCCCTCTCCGCCGGAGGGACGGATGAATCCGTACCTGATCGCCCGCAAGGTCGTCCAGGTCGTCTCGCTCGTCCTCCTGATGGCCGTCCTGCTGTACGTGATCTTCCGCCTGATGCCGGGGAATCCCGTCGACATCTTCCTCGCCTCGGCGAAGCACACGAACGCCACCGCCGCCGAGAAGCAGGCGCTCCTCGCTCAGCTCGGCCTCCAGGGCGGGAAGTGGTCCGTGACGGGGTTCGAGAGGTACATGGTCGACATGTTCACCCTCAACTTCGGCTACGACTACTTCCGGCAGACCCCGGTCTGGACGCTCCTCGCGACGGCCCTGCCGTACACCCTCATCCTGCTCGGGTCAGCGACGGCGATCTCCTACGCCGTCGGCCTCCCGCTCGGCGTCGTCGCGACGAGCGCCCGGGGGAAGGCCTCCGAGGGCGCGATCGTCACGAGCGGGCTCATCCTGAACTCGATCCCTTACTTCATCCTGGCCGTCCTGCTCTACCTCTACTTCGTCATCTACGACCCGATCGCGCCCGTGCGCGCGACCTTCCCGCTCTCCGACCTCACTCAGCTCACTGCGGCCCACCTCACGACCGTGGTGATGAACCTCGCCTTACCGATCACGACGCTCGCCGTCATCGAGGCGGCCGCGAACCTCCTTACGATGCGGGCGGCGATGGTCTCCGTCCTCGGCGAGGACTTCATCCTGACGGCGCGCGCGAAGGGCGTCCCGGAAGGGTCGATCATGTTCCGGCACGCGGCGAGGAACGCCATGATCCCGGTCTCCACGCGCATGGCCCTCGAGTTCGCCCTGATCGCGAGCGGCGCGGTCATCACCGAGATCATCTATTCCTACCCCGGCGTCGGCTACCTCATCTTCTACGCCATCCAGAACCTCGACTATCCTCTCGCCGAGGGCGCCCTGTTCATCATCTCCCTCATCGTCATCCTCACCTACTCGACGCTCGACTTCATCCACGCGTGGCTCGACCCGAGGATCCGCCTGTAGCGGAGCACCGATGGCGGGACCCACCGTCGCGGCCGGGAACTACCGGCTCTACCGCCGCCAGCGCTGGGAGGCCCAGACGAAGCGGTGGCGGCGGCTCTGGAGGATCTACTACCGTTCGGCGTACGGGAAGGCGGGGTTCTGGATCCTCATGGTCTACGCCGTCCTCACGCTGCTCTCACCGGTCCTGACGTTCCACAACCCGTTCTTCTTCTTCGCCCCGCAGGAGGATTCCTCCTCCCCGTCGGTGGAGGTCGACCTCCACCTGCCCTTCCCGGTCTCGGTGAACGGGACGCCGCTCCCGCCGTCGGCCGTCTCGATCAGCAGCCAGGGGAGCTACGTCCTCTACGTCGTGGCCGCGAACGGGTCGGTCGATGCGGTCGGGCTCGGCGCCACGCCGACGACGCCCGCCGGGGCCATCCTGCCGATCTTCGATCCGCACTTCCCCGCGGGCGCCGCGGTCGTCGGAGGGGGGGTGGTGCCGTTCGCGAGCTACGCGACGTTCATCGGCTCGTTCACCTTCCAATACTCCGAGTACGCCGTCGTGGGGGCGCGCACGGCGGCGAACTCGAGCGAGATCGCGCTCGCCCATATCGAGTGGACCGGGTCGAACGGTCCCGGGGACGGGACCCCGTACGCCACCGGCGAGACGTCGATCGCGCTCAACGGGAGCCTCGTCGGCCCTCCCGTGACGAACGCCCTCGCCTTCCCGGTCCTCCCCCCGTGGGGTCCGTTCGCGAGCTCCCAGGCGTACACGTCCTCCGGCCTCGAGCCCGGGTACATCTTCGCGGTCACCCACGTCGGGTCGGCCTACGATCTCTCCGCCTACGATACCGTCCCGCTCCAGCGGATCTGGTCGGTGAGGCTGCCGGGGGCGTCGGCGCCCGGCAGCCCGGTGTATCTCGGGACGTACTTCGCGCCGCCGGACACCGCCGTACGGACCTCCGTCATGATCGCCCAGGGCTCGGAGCTCCTCGACCTGAACGCGACCGACGGCGCCCTGCGCTGGTCGACGAACTTCACCGCCCCGGTCAACACCGCTGTCGCGCCGGTGATCCCGCAGGACTACCAGATCACCCGCCTCAACACCTCCGACGACGCCTTCCTGGCGCTCTCGGGGAGCCCGGCGCAGCTGGTCGCCGTCGCTCTCGGGAACGGCTCGGCCTCCCTGGTCACGAACGTCCCCGCGCCGGTCGAGGGGATCGCCACGACGCTCGGCGACTCGGGCTACCCGACCTACCTCGCGATCGAGACCTATTCGAGGGTCTACTTCCTCTCGGAGGCGAACCTCACGGCCACCTCGGGCGACTCCTTCCCGCTGCCGACGGGCTTCGACGCGAGCTCGAACGACCCCGTGTACAACCCGAGCGCGAACCTGATGATCCTCACGAGCAACGCCGGGGAGTCGATCGCCGTGAGCCCGACGCTCGGGGCCGACCCGGCCCCCTGGACCTACCGGCCCTCGCCCGCGCCGAGCAGCGTCTCCGCCCCGATCCAGATCCAGAACGCCGAGACCGGCCGCGTCTCGATCGCGTACACGACCTCCTCCGGGGTCCTCCAGGTGCTCGCGACGGTGGGCACCGACCACAACCCGTTCCCCCCGGAGCTCACCTCGCCGTCCGGTAACGTCTACCTCTTCGGCACGAACAGCTTCGGGAACGACGTCTGGAGCCAGTTCATCGCGAGCTTCCCGGTCGACTGGGAGATCGGCCTCGCCGTCGCCGCCGGGATCATGATCCTCGCGCTCGTCGTGGCGATGTACATCGGCTACGTCGGGAACTGGCTCGCGACGGTGGTCGAGACCCTCACGCTCGTCCTCTTCCTGCTGCCCGGCCTCGCCGTCCTGATCGTCGTCGCCGCGATCCTCTCCCCGAACCTCGTGAACCTGATCCTCATCCTGACCGTGTTAGGGTGGCCGTTCACGGCGTTCACGCTCATCGGCGTGGTCCGATCGGTGCGCTCCCGGACGTTCATCGAGGCCGCCAAGGTCTCCGGAGCCGGCACG
>JASHUV010000126.1 GCA_030039825.1 Thermoplasmata archaeon | reverse complement strand
GATCGCGGCGCTGCGGGTCTCCGCCCCCGTCGCCGCCTCGATCCGCCGGGCGACCTCCTCGCCGACCCGCCGCTCCTTGAGGAGCTCGTGGGCGAACTCGTCGGTCCCGCCGACCTCCCCCTTCCGGGGCCCGAGGTCGATGCCCTCGGAGACCACGACGAGGGCGGCCCGGCGTGCCGCCAGCGCCCGGCGGACCCGAGCGAGGAGGGCGGCCTCGTCGTACGGCTCCTCGGGAAGGAGCGTGGCGTCGGCCCCGCCGGCGAGACCCGTCGCCCAGGCGACCCAGCCGGCGTCGCGCCCCATCACCTCGAGGACGATGACGCGGTGGTGGCTGAGCGCGGTATCGCGCAATCGCAGGAGGGCGTCCGCGGAGACCGACGAGGCGGAGTCGAAGCCGAACGTCCAGTCCGTGGCGCCGACATCGTTGTCCATCGTCTTCGGGACGCCGACGACCCGTCGACCGCGCCGCGCGAGGGAGCGGGCCGCCGAGAGGGTGTCGTCCCCCCCGATCGCGACGAGGACGTCGATCCCGAGCCCGGCGAGGGTCGCCTCGACCTTCGCCGCGTCGGCCTCGGACTTGAACGGGTTCGTCCGGGAGGTGCCGAGGACCGTCCCGCCCCGGGTGAGGATCTCGGTGACATCCCCGGGCGTGAGCGGGCGGGAGAGCCCGTCGCGGACCCCCTTCCAGCCGTCGAGGAAGCCGACGCTCTCATGGCCGGCGCGGGCGGCCTTCAGGACGACCGCGCGTATCGCCGCGTTGAGCCCCGGGCAGTCCCCACCGCCCGTGAGGACGCCGAACCTCACGCCCGGACCTCGAGGTACTCCCGCGGGGCCGTCGTGAGGAACTCGTATCCGGAGCCGGTGACGACGATGTCGTCCTCGATCCGGACCCCGCCCTTTCCCGGGAGGTAGATCCCCGGTTCGACGGTGATCGCCATCCCCTCCTCGATCGGCTCCTCGGTGAGGGCGTTCATGCCGTAGCCGTCGTGGACCGCGAGGCCGACCGAGTGACCGAGCCCGTGGATGAAGCGGCCGCGCCAGGGCGAGGCATCGATGACCCGCTGGGCCGCGAGGTGCGGCTCCTTACCGGGGACCCCGGGTCGGAGGACCGCGAGCGCCGCCTCCTGGGCCTCGAGGACCTTCTCGTGGACGGCCTTGAGCTCGGGATCGGCGGGACCGAAGCGGAAGGACCTCGTGATGTCGCTCGCGTAGCGCCGGTAGAGCGCGCCGAAGTCACACACGAGGCTCGATCCGGGCGTGAGCGGCCGGTCGCGCGGGGCGTAGTGCGGCTCGGCCCCCATCGCCCCGAAAGCGGTGATCGTCGCGAAGCTGCGGCCCGACGCCCCGCCGCGGATCATCCGGTACTCCATCTCGGCGGCGAGCTCGAGCTCCGTGATCCCGGGACGGAGGAGGGAGGGGATCTCCACGGCGACCTTCGAGGCGATCTCCGCGGCCCGCTTCAGGCGCGCGATCTCCTCACGGTCCTTGATCATCCGGGCGGCGCGCAGCGCCGCGCTCGCGTCCGTCCACGTCGATCCCGGGAGGGCCTTCTCGAGCGCGAGGAAGCCCTCGTGGGTGAGCTCGCGGTAGTTGAGGGCGATCGTGGACCGCGTCCCGAGGAGCCGCTCGAGGAGCGCGTCCCGCTCGGCGCGTCCGTTCGGGACCTCCACCGTGACGTGCGGGTCGGCCCTCGCGGCCTGCCGGGCGCTCTCCTCCTCGAGCGGCGAGCTCATGACGGTGAGCTCGCCGTCCGGGAAGGCGATCGCCAAGGAGCCCTCGAAGAGGCCGCTCGGGACGTCGAAGACGTAGAAGAACGACTGGTCGAGATGGGGATCGATGCTGTTCATGAGCAGGAGGGCGTCGGCGCCGCCCCCGAGCTTCTCGAAGATGGCGCGGACGCGGGCCTTCATGCGGGCGACCCACCGGGAGGGCCACCTTCAAGCTTTGCGGGCGGGGGCCCGGACCGGACCGGACGCCGTCCGACGGGGGCCGCGGAGCCCGGCCCCTCCCCCGAGGGCGTTAAGAGGACCGCCGACCGAAGGAGGGGGGCGCCGATGAGGGCCCCCGTCGAGCCTCCGCGAACGGTCGTCGTCCTCGGCATGCACCGCTCGGGCACCTCCGTCGTGGCCGGTATCCTCCACGCCCTCGGCGTCGACATGGGAACGCGGGCGGAGGGCGAGGCCTGGGTCGGCAAGCACTGGTCGAACCCGACCGGTCACTTCGAGAACCCCGACTTCGTCGCGCTCGATTACCGCCTCCTCGGCGGCGATGCGACGGGGATCCACGGCCCCCCGAAGTGGGAGGACCTCCCCGGACGCGCCGGCGCGTACCGGGAGGAGATCCGGGCGCTCGTCGCTCGCTCCGAGCGGCCGTGGTGGGGTTGGAAGGACCCCTGGACGGTCCTCACCCTCGAGGCGTTCCTGCCCTTCCTCGCCCAGCCCTCCTTCCTGCTCGTCCGACGGCCGAAGGAGGAGGTCCTCGCCTCGCTGAGGAAGAGGTCGACGGCGGAGGACCAGGAGATCGCCGCCCTCTTCGACCTCTACGGAGAGCGCCTGGCCGCCCTCCGGCGGGAGCTCGGACGCTTCCCCTGGCTCGAGATCGACTACCCCGAGCTGCTCGCGCACCCCGCGCCCACCGTCCAGCGGATCATCGACTTCCTCGGGCTCCGTCCGACCCGCGAGGAGCTCGACCGGGCGCTCGGTCTCGTCCTCGGCGGCGAGGCCCTCCACCGGCAGAGCCAGAGGATGGCGGTCCGGGGCGTCTTCGGCTTCCTCCCGTGGGTCGGATGGATCCTGAAGCGCGACCTCCGCCACAACCCGCACGTCGTCGGCGGCGACCTCCTCGCGACGGTGCCGAAGGAGCTCTACCAGATGCTCCGCGCCCTCGTATGAGCGCGGCGACGGCCTCCCCCGACGCCCCGTACTTCTCGGCGATCGTCACGGCCTACGACCGCCGCCGCTACCTCCTGAGGGCCGTCGAGTCGATCGCCGCCCAGACGGTCGGGCGGGACGCCTGCGAGATCATCGTCGTGAAGAACTTCGCCGACGCGGCGATCGACGACCGGCTCGCCGAGCTCGGGGTGATCTCGGTCCACCGGACGGAGCGGCCCCTCGGCATCCATCTCGCCGCGGCCCTCGACCGCGTCCGGGGCGAGGTCGTCGCCTTCCTGAACGACGACGACCTGTGGGAGCCGGAACGGCTCTCGGAGGCGCGCGACCGGTTCCGGCCGGACCCGCGTCTCGGCTTCCTCGCGACGAGCTACTCGATCATCGACGAGAACGACCGCCCGGTGCCCGGCGCCCGGGACCGCTTCGCCGCCGTCGCCCGCTTCGAGGCGGCCCCCGGCGCGCTCTTCCGCGTCGGCCCGGGCGCGCCGCCCGACACGCTCGAGCGGTTCGTGCGCGCGAACCCCGGCAGCGACAGCACGATCGCGATCCGCACGTCGATCCTCCGGGAGTACGCCGCGGCGCTGCACGACCTCCCCTCCTCGGTGGACACCTTCCTCCTGACCCTCGGCTTCCTCTCCGGGCTCGACCTCCTCATCGAGTACCGGCCGTTGACGCGCCTGCGGGTGCACCCCGAGAACATGTCGCGGGCCACCGACGTCTCCTTCCGGGCCTACCTCGCGAAGTACGCGCGGACGATGGGGGGATTCGCCGCCGCCACCGACCACATGCTGAAGCTCGCCGACGCTCACCGCTACCCCTGGCTCCACCGTCGCCTGGCGACGAAGTTCAGGAGCCTCGACCACTTCGCCCGGATGGCCGACGGGTCGCTCGCGCGGGCGGAGGCCCTCCGCGCGCTCGGGGGCGAGCTCCGTCGCACGGGGTTCTCCCAGCCCGGCCTCCTCGCGTCGGAGGCCCTCTACGCGACGGCCCCGCCCCTCTCCCGGGCCGTGAACTTCCTCGTGGGCCGGCGGATCGCGGGCGCGTAGCCGGCGGGCGTCAAGGTAAAGGCGCCCGGACCTCGCGGGGAGAGGAGCCCCTCACGGATGGCCGGCCCGCTGCGCGTCTGGATCGATTTCGACGGGACGCTCGTCGTCCCGAACGTCGCCGTCGTCCTCGTCGAGACGTTCGGCCGGGACGGGGCCCGGCTCGCGAGGGAGGTCGACGAGCTCCTCCACCGGGGGGAGATCACCCTCCGCGAGGCGTGGGAGCGGGAGGTGGCGCTCCTCCCCGCCGACCGCGTCGCGGAGATGGCCGAGTACGCCCGGGAGCACGCCCCGCTGCGGGCGGGCGCCCGCCGGCTCGTCGAGCTCATCGAGCGCCATCGCGTCCCGGCCGCGATCGTCTCCGGAGGGCTCGATTTCTACATCCGCCCGGTCCTGGAGCGCGAGGGGATTCGCTGGCCCGTCTTCGCCGACGCGATGACGGTCCGAACGGACGGGACGCTCGGCGTCGCCCATCCGTTCGGCCACGCGACCTGCCGACTCTGCGGGATCTGCAAGGCCGAGGTCGTGCGCTCCGCGCCCGGTTCGACGACGGTCTTCATCGGCGACGGCAGCACCGACCGCTTCGCGGCGGAGGTCGCGGACGTGGTCTTCGCCCGCCATCGTCTCGTGGCCTACTGCCGCCGTCGGGGGATCCCCTGCCGGGAGTTCGAGTCGCTCGACACGGTCGCCGAGTGGCTGGAGGCCCGTCTCCGCCCGGACGAGGCGCCCGGGCCCGCCCGCCGTTCGCTCGGCCTCGCCGACTCCCCGTGCCCGATCTCGCGATCGCTCGTCGCCCCCGCGGCGCCGACGCTTTAACGCGGCCCGGGTACCCGACGGCCCGGGACCGGGGAGCGATGCCGACGAGGAGGTCCGGACGGTGACGAGCGCGCCCCACGGCGGCCGGCTCGTGGACCGCTCCGTCCCCTCCGCCGAGCGAGCGCGACGGATCGCGGCGGCGACGGAGCTTCCGGCGCTCCGACCCTCGATCGACGAGGTCTACGATGCCGAGAAGATCGGCCTCGGGGCGTACAGCCCCCTCGAGGGCTTCATGGACCGCGCCACGCTCGAGGCGGTCCTCGCGGGCGGGCGGCTCCCGGGAGGCCTCCCCTGGCCGATGCCGATCCTCCTCGCCCCGACGGGCAGCGCGAACGACGCCGTCGCGGCCGCCGCCCGGCCGGGCGAGGAGCTCGCGCTCCTCGCCCCGGACGGACGTCCGTTCGCGGTCCTGCATCTCGAGGAGAAGTTCCCGATCGATCGGGGCGCGATCGCCCAGACGACGTACGGCACGACCGACCCGGCCCACCCGAACGTCGCCGACCTCGCCAAGGTCGGTGGGACCGCCCTCGGGGGACGGCTCGACCTCCTCCGCCGGCTCGACCTTCCGACGGGCCCGCTCGAGCTCTCGCCGGCCGAGGCGCGCGCCGAGTTCGCCCGGCGGGGCTGGACGAACGTCGCCGCCTATCAGTGCCGGAACCCGCCCCACACCGCCCACGAGTACCTCCAGCGCCTCACGCTCGAGCGCGAGGACGTCGACGCGCTGTTCATCCAGCCCGTCGTCGGGCGCCTGAAGAAGGGCGACTACCGGCCCGAGGTGATCCTCGAGGCGTACCGGGCGCTCGTCACGGGCTACCACTCGCCCGACCGGGTCCTCCTCGCCTCCCTCTCCATCACGATGCGCTACGCCGGTCCGAAGGCGGCGCTCTTCCTCGCCATCGTCCGGCAGAACTTCGGTTGCTCCCACTACATCGTCGGGAGGGACCAGGCCGGAGTGGGAGCGTACTACGACCCGTACGCCGCCCACCGGATCTTCGACGCGTTCCCGATCGGCCTCCGGCCGCTCCGCTACGAGGAGACGTTCTTCTGCCGGGTCTGCGGGTGGATGGCGACGCGGAAGACCTGCCCGCATCCGGCGTCGGATCGCGTCGACACGAGCCAGACGAGGATCCGCAAGGCGCTCGCCGACGGGACCCCCCCGCCCCCGGAGCTCCTCCGCCCGGAAGTGGCGAAGGTCCTCCAGCGCCCCGGC
>JASHUV010000125.1 GCA_030039825.1 Thermoplasmata archaeon | reverse complement strand
CCGCCTTCCCGGGGCTCGGCGCCGTTCCGGACGGCGGCCTGACCTACTTCCTGCCCCATTTCCTGGGCATCGGCCTCGCGCAGGAGCTCCTCTTCACGACGGCCCGCGTTCCGGCCGATCGGGCCCGCGAGCTCGGCCTCTTGCACGAGGTCGTGCCGCCCGCCGAACTCGACGCGCGGGCCTGGGCGAAGGCCCGTGAGCTCGCCGACGGCCCGACCTTCGCGTACGGATGGATGAAGCGCCTCATGGTGAGCGCATTCTCCGAGAGCCTCGAGGGCCAGCTCGCGCTCGAGCGTCGGGGAGCGGTGGAGGCGGCCCGTCGGGCCGAGCTCCCGGAGGGGATCCGCGCCTTCCGCGAGAAGCGTCGACCCGCCTTCCCCCGGCCCCGGGACCGGCGGACCGATCCCGGCCCCTAGGAAGCAGGAGCGGCGGGGCGGCCGCTCCGGGGGATTTCCGACGACGAGCCGGCCCTCCCCGGCGTCGCCGCCGAGCGACCGTTAAATACGCACTCCGGGTCCTAAGGACCGCTTCCTAGGTAGTGGGGGGAGGGTGGGAGCGGTGGCGGCGTCGGCGGACATCGAGACGTTCCTCGTCTTCCTGGCCATCGCGGCGGTCTTCGGCATCGGCTCCCTGATCGCGAACCGGACGCTCGGCGCCAAGGCGAGGCGCTCCTACCTCCGACTGACGACCTACGAGTGCGGCCAGGAGAGCGAGGGGGAGGCGCAGATCGACTTTCCGACCCAGCATTACACCTTCGCGATCATCTTCGTCGCCGTCGACATCTTGGGCTTCATCCTCGCCCTCTGGGCGCTCACCTTCCGGACCGTCAATTCCGCGGAATACCCGGTCTTCATCGCGCTCGGATTCACCGCCCTCGCGCTCGCGGGCATCTACTACGCGCTCTCCGGTGAGCGCCGGTGGGTCGTATGAGCACCCCGGCGACGCCGGTCGTCGCCGCCGCTCCGGCCGTCCCGGCGATCCCGCCGAGCCCGACCGAGCCGGCGATCACCGAGCCCGGCGTCCCGTTCGTGGAGATCGAGGGGTTGCGCTCGCAGCAGTTCATTCCCGCGGCGAAGGAGGCGCTCCTGTCGCTCCTCGCCGAGCAGGGTCAGGGCAAGGTGATCCGGCCGGTCTTCAACTGGGCCGGACGCAACTCGCTCTTCCCGCTCCACTGGGGGCTCGCCTGCTGCGCCATCGAGTTCGCGAGCGCGTTCGGGGCCCGATGGGACGCCGAGCGCTTCGGCGTCGTCCCTCGATCCTCGCCCCGACAGTGCGACCTCCTGATCGTGAACGGGACGGTCACCTGGAAGGTCGCGCACAAGCTCATCACGCTCTACGAGCAGATGCCCGAGCCGAAGTGGGTCATCGCGATGGGGAACTGCGCGACGGGGGGCGGCCCGTTCCGGACGGCGTACTCCGTGGTGCCGGGCGTCGACAAGCTCGTTCCCGTGGACGTCTACATCGCCGGCTGCCCGCCGAGGCCGGAGGCGCTGCTCGACGGGATCCTGAAGCTCGAGGAGCTCATCCGGGAGCGCCGGGAATAGGCCCCCGAGGGCCACCGGACGGACGAGGAGGGCAGAATGGCGGAGGAGGGGGTCGGGGCGCTCCTCCGCGGGAAGCTCCCCGACGCCGTTCTCACCGTGGAGCCGTTCGACGGGACCCTGGGGCGCGTGACGTTCGCCCCGTCGCACGCGCTCGAGGTCTTCCGGGCCGTCCGCGACGACCTCGGCTTCGCGCATCTCTCCTTCGTCGGGGGGATCGACTGGGTCGCCGAGCGGGAGGTCGTCTACCTCCTCTGGTCGGACGAGAGGAAGGCCTACCTCCTGCTCTCCACGCGGCTCGACGCCAAGGACGCCCACGTCGAGAGCGCGACACCCCTCTGGCCCTCGGCGAACTGGCACGAGCGTGAGGCGTGGGAGATGGTCGACATCACCTTCGACCACCACCCCGACCTCCGTCATCTCCTGATGCCGGACGGCTATGCGTTCCACCCGCTCCTGAGGTCGTTCAAGCTCCACGAGCCGGAGGAGCTGGAGGTCAAGACGCGCCGTGTCTGAGATGTGGATCAACATGGGGCCGCAGCACCCCATGACGCACGGCCTGTGGAACCTCCGCGTCAAGATCGACGGGGAGATCGTGAGGGACATCGATCCCGAGATGGGCTACCTGCACCGGGGGATCGAGAAGATCAGCGAGGACCGCCACTACAACGAGATCATCACCCTCATGGACCGGACCTGCTACGTGGCGGGGATCGCCTGGGAGCACCTGTACATCCAGGCGGCCGAGAAGGCCCTCCACGTCGTGCCGCCGGAGCGGACGCTCTACCTCCGGGTCCTCGTCGAGGAGATGCAACGGCTCGCCTCCCACATCATGTGGTACGCCGCGTTCGTCCAGGACCTCGGGCTGATGAGCCCCTTCCTCTACGGGATGCGGGACCGGGACCTCCTCCTCGACCACTTCCAGAGCTTCACCGGCGGTCGGCTCACCTACGAGTACATGCGCGTCGGCGGGGTGAGGAACGACCTCCCGCCCGGCACGACGGACCGGATCCGCAAGACGATGGACTGGCTCATGGACCGCTTCGCGGAGTACGACCGGCTCTGCCTGGGCTCCCAGATCTTCCGCACGCGCTGCGACGACCTCGGGGTGCTGAAGGCGAAGGACTGCGTGACCTACGGGGTCACGGGACCGATGCTCCGCGCGGCCGGCGTGAAGCGCGACCTCCGGAAGGACCGCCCGTACGCCGCCTACGACCGCCTCGAGTTCGACATCGCGCTCGCCGACACCGCCGACGTCACCGCCCGCTACCTCGTCCGGATGGAGGAGATGCGGCAGTCGGTCCGCATCATCCGCCAGGTCGTCGACTGGCTCGACCACCACCCCGGTCCCGTCATGGCGGCGAACGTGCCGCGCTGGCTCGGCGCGCCGTACGCGCCGATCGGCCACGAGGGCTACCTCCTGAAGCGCCACTACTCGAAGGGCGTGGGCCTGAGCGCCATCGAGGAGCCGCACGGCGAGGCGACGGCCTATGTCGTCAACGAGGGCGGCGAGCACCCCTACCGCGTGAAGTTCCGCTCGCCGGTCTTCGTCAACCTCAGCGCGGCGAAGTCCTACCTCGTCGGCTACCACGTCGCCGACATCCCGCCGATCATGGGCTCCGTCGACGTCTGCGTCGGCGAGGTCGACCGGTAGGTCGGGGGAGGGGAGCTCGTGTCGGTCCAGAGCCTCTACGGCGTCGCCTCCCTGATCGCGACGACGCTCGCGAGCCTCGTGCCGGGAGTCCCGGGCTATCTCGTCACGCTCCTCGCGGACCTGATCTTCGGCGCGATCCTCCTCGCGGCGAGCATGATCAACACGATCGTGCTCATCTGGTACGAGCGGAAGCTCCTCGGCCGCTTCATGGACCGGCGGGGCGCCATGCACGTCGGCTACGCGGGGCTCCTCCAGAACTTCGCCGACGGGCTCAAGCTGTTCCGGAAGAACACCTACATGCCGAGCGAGGCCGACCGGCTCGGCTTCTACACCGGCCCGACGGCGTACATGGTGAGCTCGCTCGTCATCTTCGGGGTCCTCCCGATCTCGACGGGCTGGGACAACGGCTCGCTCCCGCTCTCCCTCCTTCTCGCCCTCGTGATCTTCTCCTTCGCGCCGCTGTTCATCTTCATCAGCGCCTGGTCCTCGAACAACAAGTACTCCCTGATGGGCGGGATGCGCTCGGCCGCCCAGATGATCGCCTACGAGGTGCCGATCCTCATCGCGGTCGTCGCGGTCGTCGTCGTGTCCGGGAGCTTCGACCTGACGACGATCGTCATGGAGCAGCAGAACTACTGGTTCGCGATCCCGCTCGTCCTCGCCCTCATCGTCTTCGTCGCCGGGATGCTCGCCGAGATGGAACGCATCCCCTTCGACCTCCCGGAGGCCGAGGCGGAGCTCGTCGAGGGTTGGAACACGGAGTACGGCGGGATGCTCTTCGCCTTCTTCATGCTCGCCGACTACCTGAGGGCGCTCATCGGGAGCATCCTCATCGTCCTCCTCTTCCTCGGGGGGTGGACGCTCCCCACCTACGTCCCGTCGGCGCTCACGAACTTCCCGCTCGCCGGGATCTTCTGGTTCATGGTGAAGACCTACCTCGTCTTCGGCGTCTTCGTCTGGGTGCGGGCCTCGCTGCCCCGGGTGCGGACCGACCAGCTGTTGCGCGTCGGATGGCTGAGGATGGTGCCGCTCGCGCTCGCCTCGGTCGTGCTCGCCGCGGCGCTCGTCGTGGTGAAGTGTCTCCCGCTGATCGGTTGCGTGCCGGGGATCGGGAGCTAGGTGGGGAACGGAACGATGGCCGCGAGCGCGAAGCCGAAGGAGGAGGAGAGTCCGAACCCGGTCCTCTGGGTCGCCCGCCCGATGGCGACGGCGGCCCGGCAGTTCGTGAAGAGCCTCGTGCGCCCGTCGACGATCGTCTACCCGTTCGAGCGCCTCGAGGACCCGAAGTTCCGCGACCAGGTTCGGGTCGAGAGCGGGCACCCGATCGGGATCGGCGAGGTCTGGGACAACTACCGCGGCGTCCACGCCCTCAACATCGCGACGTGCATCTCCTGCAACCTCTGCGCGTTCTCCTGCCCGGACCTGTGCATCGAGATGGTCACGGTCCCCGGCGGGGACCCGAAGCACCCGAAGAAGTGCCCGCAGATCGACTACGGGAAGTGCAGCTACTGCGGGTTCTGCTCCGACGCCTGCCCGGAAGGGTGCCTCACGATGACGACCCGCTACGAGCTCTCGGTCTCACGGCGGCCGGAGATGGTCTTCTCCCCCCAGAAGCTCCACGAGGTCTTCGAGCGGAAGCTCCCGATGAACCCGATCCGGGTCGAGCGCCCGGAGAACGAGGACGCGATCCGCCTCGACGCGCCGCTGTGCATCGGCTGCAACGCCTGCGCCCGGGACTGCCCCACGAACTGCATCACGATGGTCGACACGCCCAAGCCGACGGCGAAGCCCGGTGAGAAGCTCCCCCGGCGGATCTGGAAGGAGCCGGTCGTCAACGACTCCGACTGCGTGCGCTGCGGCACCTGCATCTCCGTCTGCCCGAAGGAGTGCCTCTTCTGGGGGACCCATCCGTGATCCTCGAGGAACTCGCGTTCCTCGTGATCGCGGCGGTCGCCATCGTCACGGCGGCGAACGCCCTGCTCGTCCGTGAGCTCGTCCACACGATCCTCTGGATCGCGCTCTTCTTCGTCGACCTCGCGGCGCTCTACTTCCTCCTGGCCGCGCCGTTCCTCGGGGTGCTCGAGCTCGGCGTGTACGCCGGGGCCGTCACGATCCTGCTCCTCTTCGGCGTGATGGTCACGCGCAAGCGGATCTTCGCCCGGGAGGCCGTGACGGGCATCGGCCCGGCCCCGCTCCTGCTCGCCGGCCTCGTGCTCGCCGTCGTCGTCGTCGGGGCGGAGGAGCTGCCCTCCGGCGAGGGCACCGTCCACGCCTACGCGCCGGCCCTGCTCTCCCAGGCCCTCTTCAACGCGGACGGTCCCTGGCTCCTCCTCCTCGGCCTCGCGATGCTGAGCGCGCTCGCCGGGGCGATCTACCTCGTCCGGGAGGGCCGCGAGTGAGCGCCTTCTCCCCCGCCGGCCTCCTCGCCCTCTCCGGGGCGCTCCTCGGTCTCGGGCTCTTCGGGATCCTCACCCGCCGCAACTTCATCCTCCTCCTCATCTCGGTGGAGATCGCGATCAACGCCGCCGTCCTCAACTTCGTCTACTTCGCGGCGTTCTCCGGCTCCTCCTCGGCGCTCTCCGGGCAGGCGATCGCCGTGGTCCTCATCGGGCTCGCCGCCACCGAGGTCGCCGTCGGTCTCGCCATCGTGCTCGGGCTGAACCGCCTCCGCGGATCGATCAACGTCGCCGAGGCGTCGGCGTTGCGCCGGTGAGGGAGCTCCCGTGTCGGTGCTGACCCCCCTCCTCGCCTACGCCGGGCTCGTCCCGCTGCTCACGTTCCTGTCCTTCGTGCTCGTCGGATTCCTCGGGAACCGGCTGAAGGGGCTCGAATGGGGCGGCTGGATCGCCGTCCTCCTCTCCGGCGCGGCGATGGTCGTCGGTACCCTCGTCGCCGTGGCCGAGATGCTCTCGCCGGGGCAGTACACGGACGTCAGCTACACCTGGCTCACGGTCCCCGGCTCCCCGGGGACGTTCCCGAACGGCGTGAGCCTCGTGATCGGCTTCCTCGTCGACCCGCTCTCGGCGCTGATGCTCCTCGTCGTGACGATCGTCGGCTTCCTCGTCATGCTCTACTCGATCGGCTACATGCACCACGACCACGGGCTGCCGCGCTACTACGCGGAGCTGTCGCTGTTCCTGACGGCGATGACGGGGCTCGTCCTCGCCGACAATCTCCTCGAGTTCTTCCTCTTCTGGGAGCTCGTCGGTGTCTGCTCCTACTTCCTGATCGGCTTCTACTACGAGAAGCCGAGCGCGGCGAGCGCCGCCAAGGAGGCCTTCCTCGTCACGCGCGTCGGGGACGTCCTCTTCCTGCTCGGGATCTTCATCTATTTCGCGACGTACGCGACCGCCGGCGGGGGCGCCGGCTGGGCGGCGTCCGGCTTCAAGTTCGCGAACGGGACCCAGCCCTTCCTCGGTCCCCTCGTCGGGACGAACACCCCGCTCCTCACCGTCGCCGGCCTCATGATCCTCGGCGGGGCCGCGGGGAAGAGCGCCCAGTTCCCGCTGCACGTCTGGCTGCCCGACGCGATGGAGGGGCCGACGACCGTGAGCGCCCTCATCCACGCCGCGACGATGGTCGCCGCGGGGGTCTATCTCCTCGCCGTCACCTCGGTCTTCCTCGGCTTCACCCCCGACGACCAGTTCGCCATCGTCGCGATCGGAGGGATCACCTGCTTCTTCGCGGCGACGATGGCGGTCGTCAACACCGACATCAAGCGGGTCGTCGCCTATTCGACGATCTCCCAGCTCGGGTACATGGTCCTCGCCGTCGGGGCCGGCGTCACGATGGTGGGGATGTACCATCTCTTCACGCACGCCTTCTTCAAGGCGCTCCTCTTCCTCGCCGCCGGCTCGGTGATCCACGCCGTCGGCACGCAGGACCTGTTCAAGATGGGCGGGCTGCGGCGCACCATGCCGCTCACCGCCGGCGCCTTCCTCGTCGGCGCGCTCTCGCTCTCCGGGATCTTCCCCTTCGCCGGCTTCTTCTCGAAGGACGACATCCTGGGCTCCGTCTTCCAGGCGGCCCAGGCCCATCCGGCGTACTGGCCGTTCTTCCTGCTCGCCCTGGCGACGGTCTTCCTGACCTCCTACTACATCTTCCGGGCCTGGTTCCTCGCCTTCGGCGGTCCGGCCCCGCGCGACGCGTCGCTCCCGACGGCCCACGAGGGACCGTGGGTCATGCGGGTCCCGCTGATCGTGCTCTCGGGATTCGCGATCGCGGCGGGCTTCTTCGTCTTCGACCCGGCGTTCGCCTCGCTCCTCCCCGGCGCGGGGGTCCCCCCGACGTACACGGCGACCGACCTCGGCCTCTCGGCGGTCTCCCTCGGCCTCGCCGGGAGCGGGATCGCGCTCTCCTACACCCTCTGGGGGAACGGGCGGATCGCGGCGGCACCGACCGGGATCGCCGCGCAGATGCGGACGGTCCTCCTCAACCGCTACTACTTCAAGGTCGGGTACGACTGGATCGGCCGGCGCGCCGTCTACACCGTCGCGCGCTCCGCCGATTTCGTCGAGCGCTACGTCATCGACGGCACGATCCGGGGCTTCGAGAAGCTGTTCTCGCGGGGCTCCGACCTCTTGCGGCGGGCCCAGACCGGGATCGTCTCCGACTACGCGGGCTACGTCGTCGCCGGGCTCGTCGGGGTGCTCCTCCTGATCCTGTACGTGGGACCGGCGATCGTCCAATCGATGGGGGGCGGCTAGCGTGGTCGGCATCCTCTCGCTCACGCTCCTCACGCTGCTCCTCACCGCCGTCCTGACGTTCCTCTCGGGGCGGTACGCGAAGTTCGTGGCCCTGGCGGGCTCGCTCGTCTTCCTCGCCGAGGTCGGCCTGATGATCGCCGACTTCACCCAGTGGGCCGGTTTCGGCGCCGGCGGGGTCCCGCAGTACAATTACAGCGAGACCTACCCGTGGATCTCCCTCGCCTGGCTCCACATCAACTACACCGTCGGGGTCGACGGGATCAGCCTCATCCTCGTCCTCCTGACGGCGTTCCTTCAGCTCGCCACGGTCGTTTACTCCTGGAACGAATCGAAGAGCCCGGCGCTCTGGTTCGGGCTCGTCGCCCTCACCGGGCTCGGCTGCTTCGGGGTCTTCGTCGCGCTCGACATCCTGCTGTTCTTCCTGTTCTGGGAGGCCGTGCTCATCCCGATGTTCTTCATGATCGGCTACTGGGGCGGGCCCCGCCGCCGGTACGCGGCCCTGAAGTTCTTCGTCTACACCCACGTCGCCTCGATCGTGATGCTCGTCTCGCTGCTCGCGCTCGCCTTCTATTCGGGCGCCTCCTCCTTCGACTTCGGCAGCCTCTACGGGCCGGCGCGCACCCTGATGCCCGCGACCCAGGTGGTCCTCTTCCTCGGGATGTTCTTCGGCTTCGGCGTCAAGTTCCCGATCGTCCCGTTCCACACCTGGCTCCCCGACGCCCACGTCGAGGCCCCGACCGGCGGCTCGGTGCTGCTCGCCGGTCTCCTCCTGAAGCTCGGAGGGTACGGTCTCATCCGGTGGGCCGTCGAGCTCTTGCCGACGGGGGCCCACGACCTCGCGCCGCTCCTCTACCTCGTCGCGTTCACCTCGATCATCTGGGGCGCGCTCGTTGCCCTCGCCCAACGCGACCTGAAGCGGATGGTCGCCTACTCGTCGATCAACCACATGGGCATCGTGCTCCTCGCGATCGCCGTCGGCTCCTCGCTCGGGATCACCGCCGCGGTGCTCCTCATGTTCGCCCACGGGGTCGTGAGCGGCCTCCTGTTCATGGTCTCGGGGAGCGTCCACCACACCTTCGGGACGCGCGACGTCTCCGCGCTCGGGGGGATCACGCCGAGGACCCCGGCGCTCGCCACGATGGTGATGCTCGGCGCCCTCGCCTCGCTCGGGCTTCCCGCGCTCATCAGCTTCCCGGCGGAGTTCACGGCGCTCCTCGCGACCTGGGACCAGCTCGGCTACTGGGTCGTCGTGCCGCTCCTCCTGCTCGTGGTCACCGCGGCGTTCTACCTCTGGATGATGCAACGCGTCCTGTTCGGCCCGCCGAAGGGGATCCCGCCGACGGCCCACGACCTCCCGAGGGTGGAGCTCGCCGGGATGGCGATCCTCGCCGGGCTCGCCATCATCTTCGGGGTGCTACCGGGCCTCCTCGTCCACGTCATCGTGAGCTCGCCGATCAGCGGCTGGCCGTAGGGGGAGGGACCGACGGTGTCGCTCGCGGAGTTCCTCCCGGAGATCCTCCTCCTCGCCGGGGCGCTCCTCATCTTCCTCTTCGACGTCCTCGGCCGCCGGCGGCTCGAGCTCGTCGGCGGCGTCGCGGCGCTGAGCCTCGGGGGTGCGCTCCTCCTCGTCGTCGCCGACCTCGGGGTGAGCGGCCTCGCGGCGATCCGGACGGTCCCGGCGGGCTCCGTCGACCTCCCCCTCGCGCCGAGCCTCTACGCGTTCACGAGCCTCGGCTTCGTCTTCCAGGTCACCTTCCTGCTCGCGGGACTCTTCGTGGCCGTCGCGAGCCTCTCGCGCCCCTCCGACGAGAAGGGCGCGTCGGTGTTCTTCGGCCTCCTCCTGATCGCGACCCTCGGGATGATGCTCGTGGCCGTCGCCTCCGACCTCATCTTCCTCCTCCTTGCGATCGAGGTCACGAGCCTCTCCACCTACCTCCTCGTCGCCTACCCGCGCCGCGACGAGCGCTCGCTCGAGGCAGCGATGAAGTTCTTCATCATCGGCGCGCTCTCGACGGCGCTCTCCTTCTTCGGCGCTTCGCTCCTCTTCGCGGCGTACGGCGGGACGAGCTTCTACGCGCTCGGCCCCGGGGTCGCGTTCGTCGGCTTCCCGCTCCTCGCCGAGATCGGTTACGGCCTCCTGATCGCCGGTCTCGGGTTCAAGGTCACGGCGGTGCCGTTCCACGCCTGGGCCGTCGACGTCTACGACGGGGCGCCGACCGACGTCGCCGCGTTCCTGTCCGGCGGGTCGAAGAAGATGGGCATCTTCGCCTTCTTCCTCGTCTTCCTCGGACCGATCCTGCTCCTCCGGAGCGCCCCGGACGCGCTCCCGGCCACGTTCGGCGCGAGCCTCCAGCTGACGCTCGGGATCCTCGCGGTCCTGACGATGACCGTCGGGAACGTGCTCGCGCTCCGCCAGAAGGAGATGAAGAGGATGCTCGCCTATTCGTCGATCTCCCAGGCCGGCTACATGCTGATCGGCGTCGCCGTGGGGACCTACCCCGCGATCGCGGGCGCCGCGTTCCAGGTCTTCGCGCACGTCTTCATGAAGACCGGCGCCTTCCTCGTCGTCGCCGCCGTCGCCGGGCTCGGCGTCGGTCCCCTGATCGAGGACTGGAAGGGGCTCGGGGCGAAGCGACCGGCCCTCTCGGTCGCCTTCGCCCTCATGCTCCTCTCGCTCGCCGGGGTCCCCCTGACCGTCGGCTTCGTCTCGAAGTTCGTCCTGTTCAGCGCGGCCGTGGAGGCCCAGGGCTTCTACGTCTGGCTCGCCGTCGCGGGACTCCTCAACAGCGCGCTCTCGGTGTTCTACTACGCCCGCGTGCTGAAGGCGATCTTCCTCGACCGCCCCGACCCGACGAGCCCGGTCGCCGGGCCCCTCACCGGTCGGATCGGGCTCGCCCGGTCCGCGGTCATCGCCGTGGCCGCGGTCGCGATCGTGGGCCTCGGCATCTATCCGGGCCCGGTCCTCTCCGGGATCTCGACCGCCGCCTCGCACTTCGTCGGGATCGGGGCGTGAGCGCACCGGAGCGCGTCGACGTCCTCGTGGTCGGGGCGGGACCCGCGGGAAGCCTCGCCGCGCGGGCGAGCGCCGCCGCGGGGGCGCGCACCCTCCTCGTCGACCAACGGGGCGAGATCGGCCACCCGGTGCAGTGCGGGGAGTTCCTCCCCGCCCTCGAGGAGCTCGCCGACATCATCCCCTACCCGGACCTCCTGAGGGCCGCCTACGAGATCCCGGCCGAGACCGTGCTGCGGGAGACGGCCACGATGGCGTGCGTGGCCCCGCGGGGCCGTCGGTACCGGTTCCCCTTGAGGGGCGTCAGCGTCTCCCGGCGGCGCTTCGACCTCGCCCTCGCCCGCCGGGCGGAGCGCGCCGGCGCCGAGCTCCGCTTCCCCGCCGGCGTGACGCGGGTGCGGGACGGCCGCGCCGAGCTCGCGGGCGGGACGTCGGTCGAGGCGAAGGTCATCATCGGGGCCGACGGCCCGCTCTCGACGGTCGCCCGGGGGGCGGGGTTCCGACCGTCCCGCGTCCTCTACCGGATGATCACGGCGACCTTACCGGGCGACTTCCCCCCGGAGATCGCCCTCTTCTTCGGGTCGGTCGCCCCGGGCGGCTACGCCTGGGTCATCCCGAAGGCGGGCGAGGCGAACGTCGGGCTCGGCGTCACCTCGCTCCCCGAGGGGGCCACGCTCGGCCGCCTGCTCGACCGCTTCCTCGCGTCGGAGGGGCTCGGGACGGCGGTCGACCGGACGAGGTGGTGGGTTCCCATCGGCCCCCCGCCAGCCTCGCTGGTCGCGGGCCGGTCGATCTTCGCGGGCGACGCCGCCAACGCCGTCATGGCGACGAACGGCGGAGGGATCCCGACCGCGATGCTCTCGGGGTACGATGCGGGCGTCGCGGCGGCCGCCCACGTCCGGGACGGAACCCCCCTTGGCTCCTATGATGACGCGTGGCGCCGCCACCTCGCCGGACCGCTCGCCCGGGGGCATCGCCTGAAGCGGTTCGCCGACCGGTTCGCCGCGAGCGACCTGCTCCTGGCGCTCGGAATGCGCTATATCGGGCCGTCCGGTCTCGACGCCATGATGCGGATGCGCTGGCCCTCGCGCCTCGGAGGCGCGTCGTGAGCGCCGGACCGTCCGCCGTGCCGCGGGAGCCCTCCCTCGCCGCGATCGTCAGCCGCACGCTCGGGGCCGGGGCTCCGGAATCCCTCGTCGAGCTCCTGCCGGTCCTCACGAGCGACCTCGGCGAGATCGACCAGCGCATCCAGAAGGTCCTCCAGTCGAACTACCCGAGGCTCACCGAGGCGGCCGGCTACGCCGTCAGCGCGGGCGGCAAGCGCGTGCGTCCGCTCCTGATGGCGGCGACGGCCCGCGCGCTCGGCCTCCCCTCGACGGGCCGGATCGGGGCCCTCGCGGCCGCCTTCCAGCTGATCCACACCGCGACGCTCGTCCACGACGACGTCATCGACCACGCCGAGCTCCGGCGGGGCCGCCCGTCCGTGCCGCGGGCCTTCGGCCTGCCCTCGGCGATCGTCACGGGGGACTACCTCTTCGTCCGGGCCTTCGAGCTCGCCGCGGAGTACCCCCGGTCGATCATCCTGCGCTGCGGCGAGTCGTGCGCGGACCTCGTCGAGGGCGAGGTCCTCCAGGACGCCGGGCGCTTCGACCTGACGAGCGGGCGCGACCACTACTTCCGCGTCATCGAGCGCAAGACGGCGGCGATCGTCGCGGCGGCCCTCGCCTCCGTGGCGGAGATCGTCGAGGCGCCGGCCGCCTCCGTGGCCGCGTGCGAGGAGTACGGCCGCTCGCTCGGCATCGCCTTCCAGATCCGGGACGACCTCCTCGACGTGTACGGCGACCCGGACCTCCTCGGGAAGCCGAGGTACACCGACCTCCGGGAGGGGAACCCCACCCTCCTCTCGCTCGAGGCCCACGCCCGCCTGGGCGGGACGGAGCGGGAGGAGTTCGAGCGTCTCTTCGGGCTGAGGCGGAAGCAGCCGAGCGATCTCTTCCGTCTCCGCGCCCTGACCGACACGACCGACGCCGCCACCGCGGTGGCGGAGGCCGCCGAGGGGTGGGCGGAACGGGCGGTGCGCGCGCTCGAGCCGCTCCCGGACGGCCCGTACCGGACCTTGCTCGAGTGGCTCGCCCGCGGCGCGGCGGCCCGCCGGTTCTGATCGGCCCGCGGGCCCCGCGCTTCGCCTCCGGGCGGGAGCTTATCTCATGCGACGCGGTCGCGGCGTCGGACGCCCCCCCGAGAGGTCGCGATGAGCGCGTCGGATGGCGACGGTGGCCCGGAGGTCGGCCACCTCCCCCCGCAGTGGAGCCCCGACACGGTGCGCCCGAGCCTCCCGATCGGGGTCGCGGTGCTCGCCGTCGTCATCGGCATCATCGGGATCCTCCTCATCCTCGCCGGCGGGCTCTTCCTCATCGAGGTCTACACGAACGACGCCCTCCCGACGAGCGTCCTCATCATCCACTCGATCGACCCGGTCGGGGCGGCCCTCCTGATCCTCCTCGGCGCCATCCTCCTCGCGCTCGCCACCGCGCTCTGGCGCCAGGAGGCCTGGGCGCTCTACACGACGGTCGCCGTGAGCTTCGCCGGGCTCACGTTCCTGTTCTTTACGAACTCGATCACCTACCTCTTCCTGATCCTCCTCGTCGTGTTCGTCTACCTGCTCGTCGTCCGGCGGCACTTCTACTGATGCGGATCCTCCTCGCGGAGCTCGCCCCCCTCCTCGGGGAGCCGGATCGGAACCTCGACCGCCTCGACGCGATCCTCGCACAGCACCCGAGCGACCTCGCGGTCTTCCCCGAGCTCTACGAGTCCGGCTACCGGGTCGGGGACCGGGTGGCCGGGACGGCGATCGGGCCGGGGAGCCCCTCGCTCGCCCGCCTCGCCGACATCGCCCGGCGACGCACCGCCTCCCTCGTCCTCGGCGCCCCGTACCGGGCGCCGGGGCGGTCCGGAGAGATCTGGAACGCGGCGCTCGCCGTCGGGGCCGACGGCGGGATCGCCGTCCAGGGGAAGCGCTTCCTCCCGACGTTCGGGCCGTTCGAGGAGGGCACGCTCTTCGCCCCGGTCCCCACGAGCCGGCCGGTCCCGATCGCCGGCCGTTCCGTCGGGCTCCAGATCTGCTACGACGCCTTCTTCCCGGAGGTCTCCCGGGAGCTCGCCCTGGCGGGCGCGGAGCTCCTCGTCGTCATCTCGGCGGCCCCCGTCACCTCCCGCCGGCTCTTCGAGCGGATCCTCCCCGCCCGCGCGATCGAGAACGCGGTCCCGCTCGTCTACGTGAACCGGACGGGCGTCGAGGAGGGGCTCGTCTTCGGCGGGGGCTCCGTCGCCCTCGACGCGCGGGGCGAGGAGATCGCGGGCCGGCCGGTGACCGCCGAGGGGCTCGGCGAGGAGGAGCGCGTCCTCGCGGTGGAGATCGATCCCTCGGCGTCGCACCGGTGGCGGCGCTTCCGACCGGTGCTGCGCGACGTCGCGCCGCGGCGGGCACCGTCCCCCGAGGGCGCGACTCGAACGCCCTCCTTATAGAGAGGCCCGGACCGTCCGCTCCCCGTGCCGAGGACCCTCGCGGAGGAGCTCGCGTCGAAGCAGCGCGAGATCTCCGTCGCGGAGTTCTTCGAGCGGAACCGGCAGATCCTGGGGTTCGACAACCCGCTCCGGGCCCTCCTGACGACCGTCAAGGAGGGGGTCGACAACGCCCTCGACGCCTGCGAGGAGGCCCGGGTCCTGCCCGACATCACGGTCGAGATCGCGAAGGCCGGACCGGACCGCCTGCAGGTCGTCATCGCCGACAACGGCCCCGGGATCCTCAAGCGCGAGATCCCGAACGTGTTCGGTCGCCTGCTCTACGGCTCGCGCTTCCACGCGAACCGCCAGTCGCGGGGCCAGCAGGGCATCGGCATCTCCGCGGCGGTCCTCTACGCCGGCCTCACGACGGCCCGGCCGGTGAAGATCGTCTCCAAGGTCCGGGAGGAGGAGGCGGCCCATGTCCTCGAGCTCCTCCTCGACACCCAAAAGAACCTCCCGAAGGTCGTCTCCGACGACCTCACGCTCTGGGACCGGGAGAGCGGCACCTCGATCGCGCTCGTCCTGAAGGCGAAGTACCAGCGGGGCCGCCAGTCCCCGTTCGAGTACCTCCGGGGGACGGCGATCGTCAACCCGCACGCCCGCCTCGTCCTCGTCGAACCGGACGGGACCCGGATCACCTACGAGAGGGCCTCCACCGAGGTCCCGCCGCTGCCGAAGGAGGTGGCCCCGCACCCTTACGGCCTCGAGCTCGGCGAGCTCTCCTACCGATTGAAGTCCGCCGGCGGCAAGAGCATCGCCGACACGCTCGGGAAACAGTTCGCCGGGGTGACGCCGAGGGCCGTCACCGAGATCCTGGCCCGGGCGAAGCTCTCCGGGAAGGAGGCCCCGGCGTCGATCCACGGCGAGGAGCTCGAAGGGCTGCTGGCGGCGATGCACGCGGTCCGCCTGCTGCCGCCCTCGGCGGAGTCGCTCTCGCCCATCGGGCCGATCCTCATCAAGCGCGGGCTGCGGAACGTGCTCGGCGACGTGCGTCCGGATTTCTACGCCCCGCCGGTGAGCCGTCCCCCGAAGGTCCGGGGCGGCTTCCCCTTCCTCGTCGAGGTCGGGCTCGTCTACGGCGGCGGGCTCCCGCCCGACCAGCCGATCCAGCTCCTTCGCTTCGCGAACCGGGTCCCGCTCCTCTTCCAACAGGGCGCCTGCGCGATCACGAACGCCGTCCAGAACCTCGATTGGCGCCGCTACGGCCTCGAGCAGAAGGGCGGCGCGGGCCTCCCGACCGGGCCGGCGCTCCTCCTCGTCCACGTCGCCTCGACGAAGATCCCGTTCACGAGCGAGGCGAAGGAGGCCGTCGCGGAGGACCCCGAGGTCGACCGCGAGATCACGCTCGCCCTCCAGACGGCGGCCCGCCACCTGAAGACGCACCTCTCCCGGCGGAACCGGCGCGCCCTCGCCCAGGAGAAGTTCGACATCATCCTGCGGATCCTCCCGAAGCTCGCGGAGAAGACGAGCGGGATCGTGGGCAAGCCCGTGCCGGACCTCACCCCGGTCATCACCCGCATCATGGACGTCGTCAACATCGACGGCGCGCTCGAGAAGGGCCCGTCGGGCCTCCTCGTCCGGGCCGACCTCACGAACTACACCCCGAGGGCCCGGGTGCTCGAGCTGTTCGTCGAGCTACCCGCCGAGAGCTTCCCGACCGCGAGGTTCGACCCCACCCCCGACGGGACGGACGCCGAGCTCGGACGGGCCTGGTGGACGCTCCCGAAGCTCGCCCCGAGCGGGAAGACCCGGATCACCGTCACCTTCCCGGCGGCGACCGAGATCGACGCTTCGGACCTTTCCTGGTACGTCGCCGGGGTCGACGAGGCTCATCTCCTCGGGGGGGAACCGCTCCCGGGCGACTGGGACGTCCGGCTCCCGAGGGCGGTCATCGAGGCGGCGGAGACAGGGGGCGAGGACGCCGTGCTCGCCGGAGAGTCGGAGGTGGATTACGATGCCGCGGAAGCCCGCGCGAACGCCGACGACGACGAGTAGGCCCGCGCCGCCGCCGACCCCGGAGGCGCTCCGGCCGACCGTCGACCTCGCCCGGGAGATCTACGCCCAGCTCGACCAGGGCGAGATCCCGAGGATGCGACTCCCGCTGCGCACCAAGCAGAACCTGCAGTTCCAGCTGCGCGACGGCGTCTGGAAGCTCGGGCGGGCGCTCGGGACCCGGAGCGCGAGGAAGCTCGACGGCGCCCAGATGCTCCTGAGGACCTTCTACCTCGTCGATTTCATCAACGAGATGGCGCGCGACGGAAAGACCTCGACCCTGAGGGAGCTCTACTACATCTCCGAGGGATGGGAGGAGGGGAAGTTCCACAGCGAGGACGAATCGAACCTCCTCATCGAGGACCTCGAGGTCCTCTGCCAGCGCCTCCGGGAGGACTTCCGCCTCCATCCCGAGGAGAACGGCGCGTCGGTGATCGGCGACCTCACGATCCGCGAGACGAACCGCAAGGGCGTGGTCAAGAAGATCAACTGCCGGGACGACGTCGGCGACGGCGGCTACGGCATCCCGTTCAACGTCGAGAAGGAGAAGATCGCCTTCCTGAGCACCGGCGCGAAGTTCGTCATCGCCATCGAGTGCGGCGGCATGGTCGACCGCCTCGCGGAGAACGGGTTCGACGAGGAGCACGACGCCATCCTCCTCCACCTCAAGGGGCAGCCGGCGCGCTCGACGCGCCGTTTCCTGAAGCGCCTCAACGAGGAGCTGAAGCTGCCCGTCGTCGTGTTCACGGACGGGGACCCGTGGTCGTTCCGGATCTTCGCGAGCGTGGCGTACGGGGCGATCAAGACCGCCCACATCTCCCATTACCTCGCGACGCCGCAGGCGGAGTTCCTCGGGGTGACGGCCTCCGACATCGAGAACTACAAGCTCCCCTCCGACAAGCTGAGCGATCAGGATGTCCGCGCCCTGCAGGCCGAGCTCACCGACCCGAGGTTCGGCACCGCCGAGTGGCGCTCGGAGATCGAACTGATGCTCAAGAACGGCAAGAAGGCCGAGCAGCAGTCCCTCGCGAAGTACGGGCTCAACTACGTGACCGACACCTACCTCCCCGAGAAGCTGACCGAGATGGGAGTGCTGCACTGACCGCCGGCGCGGCGGTGCGTTGAGGTCTCCCCGTGCTCGACGAGGCCGACCTCGAGACGAACGTGCTCGAGTTCCGGGGCAAGAGCTTCTCCTTCGACGGCACGGTCGAGGTCGGCGGCGCGCCGGTCGCCCTCTTCCACCGGACGGAGACCGAGAGCGAGAGCCGCTTCCGGCCGAAGGTGATCCGCCTGCACGTCGCGCTCCCCCGGGGGTGGATCGTCCATGACCTCGCGGCGGAGCTCAACCGTCCCGCGCTCGAGGGGCGACCCGGCGCGGGCCCTCACGGCCCGGAGGCGACGGAGGCCGCGGCCGAACCGACGCACTTCGAGGAGGGGGGGATCTCCTGGCAGCGCCA
>JASHUV010000124.1 GCA_030039825.1 Thermoplasmata archaeon | reverse complement strand
GAGGGCGGGGGGGGGGAACGGCGACGATCCGGCTCCGGTCGCGGGTTCACATCGGCGGATCGTTCTGCCAGACCATCAGGAGGTTGCCCTCGCTGTCCTTGAAGAACGCCGAGATCCCGAACGGCTCGATGGTGAGTGGTCCCTCCACCCGGCTCTGGGGGCTTCCCTTCGACCCCCGCTCGAACTTGACGCCCTTCCGTCCGAGGCCCGCGACCGTCCGGCGGATGTCGCGGACCAGGAAGGCCTGGTAGGCGAGAGTGCGCCGCTCCGGCTTCGAGGCGGTGATGAGCCAGAACTCCTCACGGCCGAGCCGCAGGGAGGCCCAGTTGTCCTTCATCTCCCCCCCGCCCCGGAACATGACCTTCGCCCCGAGCTTCTTCGTGTAGAACGCGATTGCGCGCTCCATCTCCCGGACCGGCATCAACGTCGTCATCGTCGCGTTCGCCCAGCTATCGACCATCGTTCCTTCGCCCTCGAACGGCGCCCATCGGTCCCGAGATTAAATCCTCACGGCGGCGGCCGGGGAGACCCGGACGTTCGCCTCCGTCGCCGGCCGCGATCCGGGGGGCGGGCTCCTTAGAGGGCCCCCACCGTTCTTCACGAGAGGGTCGGAGGCGGGGTGGGCGCGCGCCGGGGGCACTACGCCGCCGGCGGAGGAGGCGGCGGGGGCACGGGGGGGACCGGCGGAGCGGGCGGCGGGACACCCGAGGCCGGCGGCGGGGCGGTGCTCATGGGCGGGGGCTTCCGGCCGCGGACATAGAGGATCCAGCCGACGAGCGCGAGCACGATCGCCGCAAGGAGCCCGACGAGGAGGCCGGCGGAGAGCGGGTTCGTGAGGGTGCCCCCGGAGCTCGTCCCCGACGTGCCGGGCGATGAGGTCGAGGTCACGGAGATCGACTCGGTGATCGACCCGCCGGAGACGTCGACGTGGCCGCTCGAGGGGCTCGCCGAGTAGCCGCTCGGGAGCGTGACCGTGTAGGCGTATTCGCCGTCCGGTAGGTGGAACGTGATCGAGCTGCCCGTCGTCGTGAGCGTCGTGCCGTTGAGCGTCACCGACCAGGCGTATCCGGCGGGGAGCCCGCTCTCGATGAAGACGACCGCGTAGAGCACCGACGAGGCGAGGACCGCGAAGGGGACCGTGATGACCTGATCGGCGCCGTCCTCCGTCCCCGAACCGGACGGGGCGCTCGTCGTGTAATTGCGGGAGGAGGTGGCGATGCTGTAATTGAAGGGTGTCGACGCCCCGTTCACCTGCTCGAAGACGATCGCCGCGCCCGACGCCGCGCGGTCCGTGGTCCCGTCGAACGTCACGGACCAGGTCGTGCCCGAGGGCAACCCGGTCTCCTCGAACGTGATGGTGGCCGCGATCCAGGGGACCATGAGCGGGTAGCGGTCGGTCGCGGGGCCGACCGTGTACGGCGTGTCCCCGATCCCGTCGGCGCCCGGAAGGTCCTGCCCCGGCCCGGAGCGCTCGTCGGTCCCCCGGTAGCCGGTCCAGTAGTTGCCCCCGACCGGGTACGGGGCATTCCAGCTCCCGCCCCCGACGATGTTCCCGGACGCGTTGAAGGCGGTGGAATTGAGGTCGTTGTGGTAGAACAGGCCGATCGTGTCGTTCGTGAAGCTGATCGTCGAGTCGTTCAGCTGGTCGTTCGCGGCGTAGGAGGACAGGAGGCAGGCCACCGCCTCGGTCGATCCGGAGTCGGCGAAATCGTTCCCGTCGACGACGGTCGGAAAGGCGCAGTCCTCGAGGTCGAGGGCGTCGGCGGACCCACCGACGTTGTTCCCCTCGATGACGGATCCGCCCTGTCGGTTCTCCACGTCGTAGATCCCGTAGGTGTGCGCTCGGGCGAGGTCGTTCCCGATGACGACGTCCTGCCCCGCGTCCTCATCGACGGCGACCGCCGCGTCGCTCACGTTGACCGCGGTGTTGTCCGAGATCGTGACATTGAGGTTCTCCTCCGCGAAGATCCCCTGGTTCCCCGCGTCCGAGGCGTTGTTCCCGGAGATGAGGGTGGGGCCGTCCTCGCAGTCCTCGGCGAGGATCCCGTAGATCCGGGAGTGGGAGACGTCGTTGTCGAGGACGGTGACCGGGCCCTCGACCCCGAAGGCAACGACGCCCTGACTCGCCCCGGTCGCCGTGTTGTTGTCCGCCTCGAACGGCACGTACCCGAAGGCATCCTCATCATCGTACACCGCGTTGACGGCGTCGTCGACGTCGTTGTCCGTGACGGTCAGCGATCCGGCGTCCAGGCCGTACGCCGCCACCCCCGCGACGGAGGGGTCGGCGAGGTCGTTCCCGGTCACCGAGACCGCACCGGAGGTCCCGACGAGCATGAACGCATCCTCCGAGCTCTTCGAGATGTTGTTCGCCGTGACGGTGATCGCCCCGGAGCTCGCGCTCGCTTCGATGCCGTACTCGTTCCGGTCGAGCTCGTTCCCGGAGACGGTGAGCGCCCCGTACCCTTCGTAGATGTACACCCCAGTCCCGGTCGTCGAGGACGCATGGGCGATGTCGTTCCCCGCAACCGAGACGAGCCCGTACGGCTCATCGTCGGCCACTCCGAAGTCGTCGAACGACGAGAGGTTGTTGTCCGTCACGGTCACCGCCGCGGACTCCTTGAGCTCGACCCCCACCCCCCCGACCTCGGCGAGGTCGTTCCCCGCGATGGTCACGTTCGTACTGAGGTAGGCGGAGAGGCCGTACTCGCTCGCGAGCGGGGCGTCGTTCCCCTGGACCAGGAGCCCGTCGTCGTAGTCGAACTCGAAGGCCGTGACGGTCCGGGGGGCGGAATTGTCGAGGAAGCTCACGTTCGACCCGTAATTGCTGATGAACGCCGTGTTCGTCTCGAACGCCGAGTCGCCCGACGCGAGGCCGTTCGTCACGCCGTAGAAGTAGAACCCCTGGTCGGCGAAGGAGGCATTGTCGTCCTCGAACGCGAGGTCGTCCGATTCGTACGCATAGAATCCATCCGGCGTGCCGTTTCCGTTGTCGTCATTCGCGACGATCCCGGAGGAAACGTCGACGTCCACGGCGAACTCGGCGACCAAGGCGCTCCGGGCGCCGTCGAGCTGGTTGTCGTCGGCGACCACGTCGGTCGACCCCTCGATGATGATCCCGTCCGCGCCGGTGTGGTTCGCGAAGTTCCCGTCGAGCGTGACGTCGGTCGAGTTCAGCACGTAGAAGCCAACGGCGTCGCCCGCGGCGATGTTCCCCGTGGCGAGCACATCGGAGCTGTACTGGATCATGAGGCCCGTCCCACCGATGGAGCCGTTCGCGACGCCGTCCCCGGTGAGCGTCGTCCCGGACGATCCGATGACCTCGAGCGAGTAGGAGGTTCCGGTGACCGGATCGTCCCGGATCGTGGCGGCCGTCGTGTCGTTCGCGAGGATCCCGATCGTCGCGTTGGCCGACCGGACCTGCTCGACGAGATCTCCGCTCGTGTTGAGGAGGGTCACGGCCGCACCGTCTCCGTCGGGGCCCCCGCCCTCGTAATTGATCAGACGGCCGGCCCCGTCGACCGTCACCCCGCTCGCGAGCACGAGCAGGGACCCGTTGAGCGGCGAGCTGAGCGTGTAGGTCTCCCCCGACCGCGAGATCGGCGCGTTGGCCGGCGAGATCGTACCGTTGGCGAGGATCGTGACGACGTCCGTGGGGAGGGCGGATCGGGCGTCCCCCCCGGAGCCGGAGGCCGCGGCGACGGCGAGTCCGGCCGAGGCGAGCACGGTCAGGACGGCCAGGGCCACGACGAGTGCCCGACCGCCGGCTCGGATCATGAAGGCCCTCGGTTCGACGACGTGGGCCTCTTTCCCCCGTTCGCGGTCATAATCCTTCCGATACCGCGTCGGGATTGTAGTATCCCGGAATTACTTGCTCTCAGAGGACTTGGGGAGTGGGGTGCGAAAGCTCTCCCGGGCCGAGGTGCACTCGATCCTGCGGGAGCTCGCGCACCATCGGCACTCCGTCTACCACCTCGCCCGCATC
>JASHUV010000123.1 GCA_030039825.1 Thermoplasmata archaeon | reverse complement strand
CGAGATGTCGACGAGCGCGAACATCGGGCTCGTCAGGATCGTGAAGCCGATGAGGCCCGGGACGAGGTAGTCGATGCTCGTGAAGACCTGCGAGCCGACGTTCGCGGTGCCGAGCGTGATGATCGAACTGCCGTGGGCCGCGTTCAGGTTGAAGGCGTTCGCGACCCCGTTGACGGCGCCGACGACGAGGCCGGAGTCGGCGGCGTCCTCCGGGTCGGTGTAGACCGTGAGCTCGGTCGGGTTCCCGGCCTCGTACGCCGCCTGGAACCCGTCGGGGATCAGGAGACCGACCGGGTCGCCCTGCTTCGCGAGCCAGCTCGCGAACCCCCCGCTCGCGTTCACCGTCGAGGGGTCGACCGTGCTGACGCTGACGGCCCCGGTCTTGCCGAGCGCGGCGAGGAACGCCTCGGAGACGTTCGAGCCGTGGTCGAGGTCCTCGACGGGGAGCGCGACCGGCCCGGACGGGCCGGTGAAGATCGCCCCGAACGTCACGATCAGGATCACCGGGAAGGCGAAGGCGAAGAACAGCGCGATCGGGCTCCTCAGGTAGCCCTTCGAGAAGACCGACAGATCGGCGAGGATGCGCCGCGGCCTCACGGGGCCCCCGGTGGGTGCAGGACCCCGTCGTCCATCCGGCCCACGAGGCTCACGAAGACGTCCTCGAGGGTGTCGGAGCGGGTGGAGAGGCCGGTCCAGGGGATCCCGGACGACTCGATGGCCCCGATGAGCGCGAGGACCTCCTGCTTCGAGCGGTACTCGATCTCCACCGTCCCGCCGACGGCGCGCATGGGGAGGTTGACCTTCGAGCGGAGGACCGGGACGAGCGAGGCCGGCGCCTCCACGACGAGGCGGTCGGGGCGGCCGAACGCCTTGATGATCCCGGCCGACGTCCCGTCGGCGATGATCCTCCCCTGGTGGATGATCGCCACCTGGTCGGCGAGCAGCTGGGCCTCCTCGAGGTAGTGCGTCGTCAGGAAGACCGTCCGGCCGTCGGCCTTCAGGCCGCGGACGACCTCCCAGATCGCGCGCCGGGCCTTCGGGTCGAGCCCGGTCGTCGGCTCGTCGAGGAAGCAGACCTGGGGGTCGTTGACGAGGGCGAGGGAGAGGCCGACCTTCTGCTTCTGGCCCCCGGAGAGCGTCTCGAAGTGCGCGTCGCCCTTGTCCGGGAGCTCCACCCGCTTCAGGAGCGCGTCGGCGTCGACGGGTCGGTCGAAGAGGGCGGCGTAGTACCGGATCGCCTCCCGAGGGGTGATCTTGTCGAAGAAGCGGAAGTCCTGCGGGATCACCCCGATCCGCTCGTGGAGCTCCCGCCCCTGCGACCAGGGATCGAGCCCGAGCACCTCCACCTCGCCGTCGGTGCGCTTCCTCAGTCCCTCGAGGATCTCGACGGTCGTCGTCTTCCCGGCCCCGTTCGGGCCGAGGAAGGCGAAGACCTCGCCCGCGCCGACCCGGAACTCGATCCCCCCGACCGCGGTGAGCGCGCCGTAGCGCTTCGTGAGGCCGCGGACGCGGATCGCGTCGACCATCCGACGCCCGAACCCGACCGGGTTATCACCTGACCGGGGGCGCAGGCGCCCGGGCCCGCCCCCGATCGGGGAACTCACCGGATGGCCATCGCGAACCGGGCCGGAGCGCCCGGGTCCAGGCGGACCGTCCCCGGGGCGCCGGTGAGCGTGATCGGACCCGGACCGGACCAGCTCGCCCCGAGCTCCGTCGGCGTCCAGTCGAGCGCGAGCGTTCCGTCGCCGAGGCGCAGGCGGTCGAGCCCGGCGGAGCGCCAGGAGGAGGGGAACCGGGGCCGGACGTCGACGCTCCGGCGGACCATCGACGGCGTGATCCCCCAGAGCGCGTCGAAGAGGGCGGAGAGGAACGGGGCGACGCTGAAGCCGAGGAGGAAGCAGGCGTCGAACGGCGTCGGCCGGTCGCCCCGGTAGCACTCCGCGGCGTACCCGCCCTCCTCGAGGAGCCGCCCGGCGATCGTGTCGAGGTAGGCGACCCCGAGGTCCGCCTCGCCGGCGAGGAGCGACGCCTCGGCGGCCCAGGCCGTCGCGATCGTCCAGACCTGGCCGTCATGGTAGGCCTGGGGATCGTAGGCCGGGTCCCGGTCGGAGAGCGTGCGAACCCCCCACGGCGTCGTGAGATCCGGTTCGGCGGCGCGCCGGACGAGCGCGCGCGCGACGTCCGCTCCGAGGGCCCCGGTCCGGACGGCCCTCAGGGCGTTCGGCCGGAGACGGCGCGCGGGGGTGCCGTCGGGCGCGAGCGTGTCGACGAGGTAACGCTCCTCCGGCCAGCGGTACCGCTCGGCGATCGCCCGCCGTACCCCCTCGGCCCTCTCGGCGAGCCCGCCGGGAGCCGCCCCGACCCCGCCCGCGGCCATCGCCGCCATCGCCTCGAGCGCCTCCAGCCAGAGGACCTGCACGTCGACGGCGTGGGCGCGCCGGTCCGTCGCGTCCCAGATCGTCGTGTCGACGGCGTCGATGCCGACCCGGACCCGCCCGACCGCCGTCTCCTGGCGCATCGCGGCGATCTCGTCGCCGTGCGAAAGGAGACCGAGCGGACCGGTGGATTTCGAGAGGCCCCAGCCGAGCGCCTCCACGAGGCCCGACCAGTGCCGCCGGGCGACGTCGTAGGAGCCCGTCTGTTCGGCGAGCCGGCGGAGGAGCGCGGGGTAGTACAGCGTGGTGTCCGACGTCCCGAACAGGAAGACCGGCCCCGGCGCGACCTGCATCGGGAGCTCGCCCGGGCGCGCCCCGAGGACCGGGAGCGCGGCGTGGGCCTGGAAGCGGAAGATCGTCGCGAGGGAGCGCTCGACCCACGCCCAATCCCCGAGCCACGCGACGGCGGGAAGCATCCACGCGAGGTCCCGGCCCCAGACCGCGGAGTACCACGGGTAGCCCGCGACGAGCCCGGTGATCGACGGGTCCGGCGCGGTGTAGAGGGAGCGGAGGGCGGATCGCGCGAGCTCGTAGCCGCGCTCGAGCCGGGGCGCGTCGGGGAAGCTCAGGCGCGGGGCGCGCTCCGTCCACGCGTCGTACGCCGCGTCGATCTCCCGCCGGCGGGGCTCGGTCGAAGAGGGGGGACGCGCCCGGGCGAGCGTCGGGCCGAGGAGCCCCCCGGAGATCCGGAAGTGGAGGGAGGCGGCGCGCGCCGGATCGCCCGAGAGGTCCCATCGGAAGCGGAGGGGGGCGACGGGCCCCTCGAGCGGTTCCCCCCGCCAGGGCCGGCCGGCGGAGGAGCTCTCCACCGGCCCCGGCAGGCTCTCCCAACGCAGGGCGAACCCGAACGACCGGACGTGCCAGTGCTCGCCGTCCTTCCCGGCCCGGTAGGAGGTCGGTTTGATCCCTTCGAACGCGACGGGGGCGAGGAACGGCTCGAACTCGACCTCCACGCCGGTCCGCGCGTCACCCCCCGATGGCGGATCGATCTCGAGGGTCCGGCAGATCGCCTCCCCGTCCAGCGGGATCCGCCACTCGTCCCGGACGAGCCGCCCGTCGACCTCGTGAAGAATGGAGACGCCCCCATGGGTCTGCTCGAGGTGGACGAGCGTCGCTCGCCCGAGGTCGAACGATCGGCCGCCGCGGAGGAGACGCGTCGACCACGGTCCCGTCAGCCGGACGCTCTGGGCGTACGCCCCGCCCCAGTCGATCGGGGCGCCGCGCGTCTCCCGGACATAGGAGAGCTCCCCCGCCCCGTTCATCAACGCCACGGCGGAGAGCCCGGTCAGGAGGACCGGGCGGAGCGGGTCGGCGGTCGCCGTGGCGTAGCGCGCCCCGGCGGACCGCGGAGCGGAGGCGGCGGTCACGTCGGGGGCCCCGGTCGGATCTCGTCGTGGACCTCGATCCAGACGAGGGGCGGGATCGCCGAGCTCCGGAGCTCGAGGCGCACGACGTGGCGTCCCGGGGCGGGAGGGGGAAGGTCCGCCTCGAGATGGAGGGCCTTCCCGGGGGAGAGGAGGAGCGGATGCTCGCGGTCGATGGCCGAGAAGGGGAGCGCGGTCGGCGCGCCCTCCACCCGGACCCGGCAACCGGTCGGGGCGACCTCGGCCCCGTCGAGGAGAAGGCGCGCCCCCCGGAAGGCGCCGATGCGCAGCGGCGGGTTGACGAGCGTGAACGCGATGCCGGTCGGCGTCCGGACGAGCGAGCCCTCGGCGTAGAACGCGCGCTCGAGGAAGAGGGCGACCCGCCCGAGCTCGAGGAGGGAGGCCGTCCCGAACTCGTGCTCGATCGAGAGGGCCTGACGGAGGAGCGAGAGATCGAGCGGGATGGCCCGGAGGCTCATCCCCGCGGGGAACGACCCGCGGCAGATAACGGCCGGGGGCGGTCGGTCGTGGCGGGCGGCCTCGGCCCCGGCGGGCGAGGCCCCGCGGGCCAGGGCCCCGTCGGTGGGCCGCCGGGGCAGGCGGAAGAGCGGCGTTGAGGGCACCGCGTCGGCCACGGCCCGAAGGCCGCCCGAGGCACCGGCGGAGCCCGGGGGAGGTCCGGGGGGTCCGACACCGCGACCCCGAGCCGCCCCAACGCCACCATCGTCGGGGAGGAGGAGGGGGCGGGGGCTATTTCGTTGCTTTCTGGTTAACCGCGTTAAGTGGGTTCACCCCACCGCCGGAGCCGACGGGCCCGAACAGGGCGAGGGCGAGCCGGCCCTGCGGGGTCAGCGTGACGCGGCCCCGGGCGCCCGCCCGGTCCGTGGCGACGAAGCCCCATCGCTGCTCGAGGGGCTCCAAGCGGTGGCGGAGCCGGCTGTGCTGGGCCTGCGCCGTCGGGGTCACGCCCCGCCCGTCCTCGACGGGCCGCCGATCGAGGCCGAGCTCCCGGATGAGCTCCCGCTTCCGAAGGGCGCCGCCCCGCCGGTCGAGCGCCGCGAGGAGCTCGACGAGCTCCGGCGCGGGGCGGCGGAGCTCGTAGACCGCCACGGGGTCGACCCGGCGCACGAGGTCGTTCACGCGCCGGACCCGGGGCGCCTGGCGGGAGTACCACGTCTCGGCGACCTGCACGTAGTACGGCTCGCCCTTCCAGAGCATGCAGGCGAGGGTGCCGGCGATCGCGCTGATCTTCGTTCCCGTCGAGACGTTGACCCGGATCGGGACGACCCCGGGGGCCCGGCGGTCGTCCCGCCCCTCCTCCTCGAAGATCGTCCGCATCGCGGCGAGCGCCCCGAACACGTCCCAGATGTCGGCGGTCCGCACCCGGACCTCGATCGTCGGCCGGGCGCGCTTGAGGCGTCGGACGACCTCGTCGAGGAACGGGCGCGCGGCGTCGTGGGGGGATCGGACGATCAGGTAGACCCGGTCGGCGCGCTCCGACAGGATCGGTTCGGTGACGCGCTCCACCTCGAAGCCCACGGCCGCGATGTGGACGCGGGCCCGGGGGTCCCCCGTGGCCAGGCCCGAGCTCCGCCGCACGACCACGCTTCCCGCCTCCGAGGGGGCGAGCGGTGGGCCACCTGAAAGCGCTGCGGGGCGCACCGCCCCCGCCGGGACGGGGCCGGGATTCCGATTTCCCTCGGAGCCGGCCCCTTGCGCGGCCCGCAATCCTCCGTCGGCGCCTAAACGTCTTATCGACCGCTCGCCCGCTTGCGCGGCCGCCGATGGTCGACCGATCGCGTCGCGCCCTCGCCCCGGCGCTCTCCGAGCGCCCCCTCCTGTTCGAGGCGACGCCGCCGTCGGCCCGGGCCCTCCCGTCGCGCGCCGACCAGCACCTCGAGCGCCTGGTCGCCGTGGTCCGGCGCTTCCCCCGGATCGACCTCGTCGACGTCCCCGAGCTCGTTGACGAGAACCACGAGGGGCGGCCGTACTACCGGTCCGGCGACGTCCGGGCGTTCGGTCGGCGGATCGCCGAGGCGACGGGCTGCGCGGTCGCGGTCAACAAGGTCGTGGCCCACCTTGCCTCCGGCGACGCGGTCGGTCGCTGGGCCCGGGAGACCGCGCACGGCGGGGTCAGCGTCGCCATCCTCGTCGGCGGCTCGAGCCGCTACATCCCCTATCCCGGACCCCCGGTGGTCGAGGCGAACCGGCTCGCTGGCCCCCACTTCGAGGCGATCGGCGGCCGGATCGGGAACATCGCGATCCCGCAGCGGACGGGGGAGGCCCACCGCCTCCTCGCCAAGACCCGGGCCGGGGCCTCCTTCTTCACGACGCAGATCCTCTTCGACAGTCGCGCCACGCGCGAGATGATCGAGGAGTACGACGCGCTCTGCCGCTCGGCGCGCGTGCCACCGGCCTCCGTCATCCTCTCCTTCGCCCCGATGATCGATGAGGGGGACGTCGAGTTCGTCCGCTGGCTCGGCGCCGAGATCCCCGACGAGGCCGAGCGCGGGATCCTCGATGGCGAGGACCCCGAAGGCGCGGCGCGCCGGTCGATCGCCCACGCGATCAAGATCTGGGACGAGGTCGAGGCTGGGCTCGGCCCGTCGGAGGCCCGGGTCCCGGTCGGCGTCAACGTCGAAGAGATCATGCCCCGCCACCTCGAGGCCGCCGAGAAGATGCTCGCCGCGTTCGTCGAGCACCTCGACGCCCGCCCCGTCCGACC
>JASHUV010000122.1 GCA_030039825.1 Thermoplasmata archaeon | reverse complement strand
CGCCGGCCCGCCGGGCCGCCGGTCCCCGGGCGGCCCGGGCCGGGAAGGCGCCGGGCGCGGCCGCGGTCCGACGGGGCCGGAAGAGGGCGAACGAGCCGGACGCTCCGGCGGCCCCCTCCGAGGACTCGGGGGGAACCCCACCGTGAGCGAGGGCCCGAGCGTTTCCGGGGCCCGTCGGCCGATTAAATAGCCCCGCCCCTTCCGAGAGCCCACCCGAATGCTCGACCTCCTCCCCGGTCCCTCCGCATCGGCCCCGTCGGCCGGCCCGCTCCGCGCGGGCGGGACGTTCCGGGGTTAGCGATGCCCGACCCCGAGCCGTCGGGGGCCGGGACGATCCGGGTCCGCGGCGCCCGTCAGCACAACCTGAAGAACGTCTCCCTCGACCTGCCGAGGAACCGCTTCATCGTCATCACGGGGGTGAGCGGGTCCGGGAAGTCCTCCCTCGCCTTCGACACGCTGTACGCCGAGGGACAGCGACGGTACATCGAGAGCCTCTCGGCGTACGCGCGTCAGTTCCTGGGGCAGATGGACAAGCCGGACGTCGACGCCATCGAGGGGCTCTCCCCCGCGATTGCGATCGAGCAGCGCGCCGGCAGCCGGAACCCCCGGTCGACCGTCGGCACCGTCACCGAGATCCACGACTACCTCCGCCTGCTCTTCGCCCGGATCGGCCTCCCCCACTGTCCGAACGACGGACAGCCGATCGCGCCCCAGTCGGTCGATCGGATGGTCGAGGCGATCTCCTCGGTCGTGAAGGAGGGCCGCGTCGACATCCTCGCCCCGGTCGTCCAAGGCCAGAAGGGGGAGTTCCGCGAGCTGCTCGCGAAGCTCCGCCACGACGGGTACCGACGCTTCGTCATCGACGGGAACGAGGTCCGATCGCCCGCGCCACCGCGCCTCGAGAAGAACCGGAAGCACACGATCGAGGTCCTCGTCGACACGGTCGAGCCCGGGGACGAGCCGACGCGCCTGTCCGAGGCGGCCGCCCTCGCCCGCGACCTGGCCGACGGCCTCGTCGTCGCCCGTCGGGCGAACGGGGAGCGCACGAGCTTCTCGAGCCGGCGGGCCTGCCCGGTCTGCGGGTTCTCCGTCGCCGAGCTCACCCCGAGGATGTTCTCCTTCAACAATCCGTTCGGCGCGTGCACGACCTGCCTCGGGATCGGAGCGACGCTGCGCGCCGATCCGGACCTCATCATCCCGGACCGTTCGAAGCCGCTCGGCAGGGCGATCGCCGTCTGGGGCCTCGCCCCCGAGCGGGACGCGCTCGACCGCTTCGGCGAGCTGTTCGGCTACGATCCGTCGCGACCGGTCCGGGAGCTCTCCGAGAAGGGCTGGCAGGCGCTCTTCCAGGGGACGGACCGCTCCCTCGGGCTCGGCGGGCGCCGCGGCCAGCACTGGTGGGGCGGCGGGTGGCTCCGCGAGGGCCTCGCGCGCGCCGTCGAGCGCCGCTGGAAGGCGACGAAGAGCGAGGGGGCGAAGGAGTACTACATGGGCTTCATGACGTTCGTTCCCTGCCCGGCCTGCCGGGGGGACCGGCTGAAGCCGGAGAGCCTCGCCGTCACCGTCCAGGGCCGCTCGATCGCCCAGGTCTCGAAGCTCCCCGTCGAGCAGCTGATCCCGCTCTTCCGCGACCTCGCCCTCGACGAACGCGAGCAGAAGATCGTCGGCGCGGTCGTGAAGGAGATCCGGGCGCGCCTCGGTTTCCTCGAGAACGTCGGTCTCACCTACCTGACCCTCGACCGGGGCGCCGCGACGCTCTCGGGGGGCGAGGCCGAACGCATCGCGCTCGCCACCCAGATCGGCTCCGGGCTCGTCGGCGTCCTGTACATCCTCGACGAACCGTCGATCGGGCTCCACCCGCGCGACCACGAGCGCCTCCTCGGGACGCTCAAGGCGCTCCGCGACCTCGGGAACACCGTCCTCGTCGTGGAGCACGACGAACGGACGATGCGGGAGTCCGACGTGCTCGTCGATCTGGGCCCGGGGGCCGGGCGTCTCGGCGGGGAGCTCCTGTACTCGGGGCCTCCCGACGCCATCCGCTCCGCGCCGCGGTCGATCACCGGCGACTACCTGAGCGGCCGACGATCGATCCCGGTCCCCGAGGTCCGACGGTCCCCGGGGAACCGGTGGCTGATCGTGCGGAACCCCCGGGAGAACAACCTGAAGGGCGACGACCTGAGGATCCCGCTCGGGCTCTTCGTCGCCCTCTCCGGGGTGTCCGGGAGCGGCAAGTCGACCCTGATGCAGGAGATCCTCTACAAGGCGGTCCGCCGGCACCTCGGGCTCGGGCGGGAGGTCCCCGGCAAGCACGCCCTCCTCGAGGGGATCGACCAGATCGACCGGGTGCTCCTGATCGACCAGTCCCCGATCGGGCGGACGCCGAGGAGCAACCCCGCGACGTACACGGGCCTGATGACGCCGATCCGGGAGCTCTTCGCGAGCCTGCCGGAGGCGAAGGCGCGGGGGTTCGGACCGGGCCGCTTCAGCTTCAACGTCGCGAGCGGGCGGTGCGAGGTCTGCGAGGGCGACGGCGTGATCC
>JASHUV010000121.1 GCA_030039825.1 Thermoplasmata archaeon | reverse complement strand
CGCGGCTACGACTGGGCGAAGCTCCGATAGGTCGTCGGCCGCCGCCCGATCCGCGGGCGCGAGAGCCACGGGCTCCCGTCGACGGCGAACCGAAGGCGCCGCCGGGCGTCCCACCGGATCCCGACGCGGGGGCCCCGGACCACCCGGACGCCCGCCGGACGGACGGAGGAGATCCGGACCGGCCCCGTGACCAAGCTCGACCCGTTCTCCTCCCGCGAGACGCCGAGGGCCCGGGCGAGCCGGCCGGGGCCGACCGTCGAGCCCACGACGCCGGCCCCCGGCTCGGCGGCCCGCAGGAGCACCGCCTCGCCGGTGACGGTGACGGCGTTCAGGCAGTGCACCTGGTGGATCCGGTAGACGTAGAGGGTGCCGGGCGTCGCGAACATCGCGAGGTTCCGGGGCGTGGGGCCGAGGTAGGCGTGGCTCGCCCGGTCGCCCCGGACGTACGCCTCCGTCTCCACGATCCGGGCGGCGCGAAAGCCGGTCGGCGTCCGGCGGACGATCGTCCGCCCGAGGAGATCGACGGCGACCTCCGCGGCGGGGCGCGCGTACCCGGCCGGGGGGAGCGGCCGCGCGAACGCCGCGCGCGCCCCGGCCCGGCTCAGAAGAGCTGGCCCCGGTCGCATAGGGGGCGGCCGTCGACGGACACCGTCGCCTCGCCGATCACGATCCAGCTCATGAACGGGCAGCGGTTCCGACCGCCGTACTCCTCGTTCCCCCCGATGCCGAGCGTCACGGCCCCGGCCTCCTGGTCCTCGGCCTGCGGGACCCCGGGCCCGAGCGTCGGGTGGAGCCCGACGGAGAGGATCGACACCACGTCCCGGCCGCGCGGGGCGGCGCGGTACGCGCTTTCGAACTCGGCCTGGCCGGCCGTGTACCGGTACCCGGTGACCCGGCCGGCGGCGATCTCCCACTCGCCGCCCTCGACCCTCCCCGCCGAGAGGAAGCTCGGCCGGTTCGCGATCGCGGTCCCCCGGGCGCTCCCCTCGTCGACGGCGACGACGACCGTGCCGGGCGGGGCGACCGTCATGTTGTGGCCGAGGCTCACGTCCTCGCGGCCGACGAGGCCGTCGTCGAGGACGGGGACCCGCCCCCGGAGCCTCAGCGTGACGTCGGTCCCGTTCGGCGCGGTGATCCGGACGACGCGTCCGCGCTTCAGCTTCGCCGCGAGGCTCCGGCCCGACCGGGCGATCGCCGGCAGCCGGGCCTCGACGATCGCGTGGGCGAGGGCGCGCCGCCATTCCGCGCCCGAGACGCCCCATCGCATCGCCGCGGCGTCCGACGCGTAGCCGAGGAGGCAGCGCACGCCGCGCAGGCGGGCGACCCGCGCCCGGCGATACCACTCGGCGTTGTACGCCGTGACGGCGGCGCGCACCTTCGGGGGGAGCGCGCGGAACCTCGGCCGGTCGGCCGGCCCGGGGAAGAAGAGGTAGGCGTCGGTCCGCGCGAGCGCGGCCCATTCGTGCGCCCCGGGTCGGCTCCACTGCGCCGGCCTCGGGACGTTCTCGACGCTCGACCAGAACGCGGCCTCGTTCTCGACGACCAGCATCGGGCGGGCGCCGAGCTCGCGGGCGCGAACGACACAGGCGGCGGCGTACGGCAGGCCATGGTCCCAGGTCTCGATGAGGAGGTTCTCCCCCCGGCGCACCCCGAGGGCGCGGCCGACCAGCGCCGCGGCCACCGACTCCGGCGTCGGCTCCGGCAGGGCCATCGCGTCGGGGACGTTCTGCCCCCCCATATACTCCGAGGCCCGGAATGCCGCGTCAGGGCCCGAGCGCCGCGCGTCGGCCCCGCTCGCGCCAAGCGGCGACGACGCGGGGGGCGTCCTCGGTCGACGCGGCCCAGGACCGGGCGAGCGCCACGAGCAGGGCGCCGGCGTCGTCGAACGGCGGGCGGAAGGAGCGCGGTCGCCATCCCGCGGGGGGAGCGAGGACCGGCGGGGGCCGCGACGTCGCCCGCGCGACGACCCCGGCGATCCGCTGACCGCGCGAGAACGCCTCGAGGTCCGCGAGCCACGCGCGGTCCCACCCCTCGGATCGCCCCACCGCGAGGAGGGAGCGGATCTTCTCCGGCCGGTGGCGGCGGGCGCCCCGGCCCCGTCCGCGCCGGCCGTTGAAGTACAGGAACGGCCGGCCGAGCATGATGGCGTCGAGCAGCGACCGGCTTCCGGTCACGATGCGCATCTCCGCCGACGCGAACTCCGCCCGCCACTCCGCCTCGGACACGACGGTCCGTCCCCCCACGCCTGTCGGTCCCGGGCGGCCTCGGACGATCAGGCGCCGCGGCGGCTCGGCGCGGGCGAGCGCGCGGCGCACCGGTTCGATCAGCTCGCCGGCCGAGGCCGGGCTCGCGTACCAAAGCCAGGTCGGCGTCCGGCCGCGCGGTGCCCGTCGCGGTCCGGCACCGGGCCACAGGGGGCCGACCGGTACGGCCTCGGGCCATTCCCTCGCGAACGCCCTCGGCACCCCGAAGCCCGCGAACAGGTGGAGGAGGTTCGGCCGATCGAAGGCGCGAAAGCGCCGGTACGCGGTCCGGAACTCCGCGATCTCCCGGCGGCCCCGGGCTCCGCGCAGGTGGCGGCGCGCGGACGCGAGCGGGATCCCGGCCTCACGGTAGCGCTCGAGGCTCTCCTCGCGCGCGGTTCCCGTGCGCGCGAACTCCTCGAGGCTCACGTGGACGACGGCGTCCGGACCGTACCCCGCTTCGATCCGCTCGACCTCGGGCGCCCAGTCGCCCCCGCGGCCGAGCGGCCCCGCCCTCGGCGCCGCCGCGCTCACGCCCCACATGGGGGCCACGGTGAGCGCCCGGGG
>JASHUV010000120.1 GCA_030039825.1 Thermoplasmata archaeon | reverse complement strand
GGAGCAGGAGCTGGTGATAGAGAGGCCCGAACCTCCGGACCATCGGACCGGGGCGCGCGAAGATCTCGGCGCGGAGCGCGACGAGGTCCTTGATGGTGAGCGATCCGATCGGCTTCCGCCTCAGGTAGCCCATGTTCTGGAGCTTGCGCGCCTCGGCCCGATCGGCCTCCGACAGGCGGCCGCGGATCCGCGCGATCTCCGGCGGCAGCTCGACCCAGCGGTGCTCGATCTCGACGGGCTTCACGAACTCCTTGACCCCCGGGTCCTCCCGGCTCCTCGCCTCGATCCGGCCGACGCCGAGCGCGCCGACGACCTCCTCGATCCGCTCGTCCTTTCCCCCGGGAGAGGCGGTGAGGGCGAGGAGCCGCGACCCGGCCCCCCGCTCGGCGCGGAATCGCTCGGCGATCGGGACGTAGTCGTACTTCCCGACGGCGTGGTGGGCCTCGTCGAAGACGATGAGGGCGACCTCCTTCAGATCGTAGCGACCGGCCCTCAGGTCGTTCGCGACGAGCTGGGGCGTCGCGAAGACCGCCTCGGCGTCCTCCCAGGTCCCCTCCCGGACGGGGTGGGCAACGCTGCCCGTGAACCGGGCGATCCGCAGCGACCGGAACGCCGTCGCGAACCAGTCGGCGTGCTGGCGGACGAGCGGGCGGGTCGGGGCGAGGACGAGGAGCTTCCCCGGCCCCCGTCGGAGGATCTCGGCCGCGACGAGGGCGGCGATCACGGTCTTCCCGAGACCGGTCGGGAGCACGACGAGCAGGTCGTCGGAGAGCCCGACCCGCGCGAGGTCGATCTGAAAGGGGATCGCCCGGACCGCGCCGTCGCGCAGGAGGGGGTGGCCGACCTCCCCGTCGGTGACGCTCCAGACGCCGGGCAGACCCTCCGGCCGGGCCGGCGGCGTCCGGACCCCCTCCGGGGAAGGAGGGCCGACGAACTCCTCGAGATGGAGCTGGCGGGCCGCGGGCCTCGCGCCGCGACGGGCCCGGGCCGGCGCCCCCCCCTCGGGGCTAGAGGAAGTCGACATCCCGGGGCATCGTTCCGGCCGCGTTCCGGAACCCCTCCGGCCACTCCTTCGGTTCGAACCCCTTCTGGGCGAGGAACGTCGTCAGCCAGCGTTCGAGCCCGATCCCGGAGCAGCCGGACCAGAGCTCCCCCTTCTGGGCGCGGATCGTGAACGCCTTCGTGTACTTGTCGCCGACGATGGAGAGGTTCTGGAACTCGAGCCACTCGGAGGCCTCGCGGGTCCCGCGGTAGGGCAGGTACGCCTCGTAGTCGATCGTGCCCTTGACGTGGGCCGTGGCGTCCTCGACGCCGACCCCCCCGGCCTGCTGCATGTAGAACGGCGTCACCCAGGCCGTCCGCCACTCGAGCTCGAGGATCTCGTCGAAGACGCGGGCGTACCGGGCGAGGAGCTCCTCCCGGAGCGCGGCGAGCTGCTCCGGGGTGCCGAGGTAGACCGGCTCGATCCGGTGGAACTCGTCGACCCGCTCGAGGCCGTGCCGGCCGCCGCTCTCGTACCGGTTCGACACGGCGGTCCGGTCGAAGACCTTCAGCGGGAGGCGGTCGGTGGGGATCGTCCGCCCGGAGAGCCACCAGTAGATCGTCGGGCACTGGGCGTAGCAGAGGACGGCGGAGGGCGGACCGACGAGCTTCGCGAGCTCCTCCGACGGCACCGCCCGGGTGATCTTCACGAGGTCGGTGAAGCGCTCCCAGTCGGCCGGGTCGCGGCTCCGCGGCTCCGCGGCGTAGTAGAACTCGCCCGGGAGGCCCTCGAGGTGGCCGGTCTTGAGCAGGATGTCGAAGGAGTCGTGGTGGGGCTGGACGACCTCGATGAACCCGAGGGGCTCGAGGACCTCCGTGCGGGCGATCCGCTCCATCGTCCGGTAGAGGTGGGCCACCGTCGGTCCGAGGAACCACTTCCCCTTCGTCGGGCCGGAGCGCACCCACTGCCGCTTGAGCATCTCCTCCGTCGGGTCGGACCGTCCGGCGTGCTCGCGCGGCCGGGCCGGGGTGAGGAGGGACCAGTACTGCTCCTTCCCGGCGTACGCCTGCCGCTTCGCCTTCTCGAGGACGAGCTGGACGACCCGGTCGACCCAGTTGTCGCGCAGGGCCTCCTCCGAGAGGTCGGTCAGCTCGAGGACGGCCGACCCGCCCTCGAAGGAGAGGGTGTGGGGGATCGGGAGCGTGATCGGCCTCGTCGGGGGCGTCGGGACCTCGAACCGGACCCGGTAGCGCGTTCCCCGGAGGGTCCGGACCCCGATCTTGGACGTGCGGCCCAGGCTCTCGCCGAGCTGCCGGGCGATGGAGAGCAGCGCCTGGTGGGGCCGGCCCCCGTCGGCCGCGAGCGTCAGGCTCAGGCGGTCGCCGGTCACCGCCCAGGCGGCGAGCTCGCCGCGGCCGCGGGTCCCGAGGGACTTCTTGAGCGCCTCCGCGGCGAGGGGTCGGAGGAGCTCCTCGACGGCGGGCGCCCGGGGCAGGGGCCCGCTGAACGTGAGCTCGGCGCTGAGCTCGTTCTCCATCGGGCGGTCCACGAGCTTCCCCTAGAAATCCTCTCGGATGCGCCGTTCGGGGTCCCCCCGCCGATGGGGGAGGCGATGGCTCGCGGAGGCCCCGCGGGGCGGCGTCCGCGCACGCCTTTATAGCCCCCGGCCGTCGGCGCGCCGAGGGATCGTCGCTGTCCGCGAAGGCCGTCTCGAAGGGGTTGTTCATCGGCGGCGCGTGGAGCACGCCGAAGGGCCGGGAGAGCTTCCGGACCATCAACCCGGCGAACGGGGAGACCGTCGGTGAGTTCGTCCGGGGGACGGCCGAGGACGTCGACCGCGCCATCGCGGCGGCCCGGGCCGCCTACCCCGCCTGGCGGGAGACGCCCGCCCCGAAGCGGGGGGAGATCCTCCTCGCCGTCGCGGCCGTCTTCCGGCGCCGGAAGGAGGAGATCGCCCGGATCGTCACCCGCGAGATGGGGAAGATCATCTCGGAGGGCCGGGGGGACGTCCAGGAGTCGATCGACTTCGTCGAGTACATGGCGGGGGAGGGCCGACGTCTCGCCGGCGAGACCGTCCCCTCCGAGCTCCACGAGAAGCTCTGCCTGACGTTCCGGGAGCCGAAGGGCGTCGTCGCCGCCATCACCCCCTGGAACTTCCCGACGGCGATCCCGAACTGGAAGATCGCCGCCGCCCTGATCTGCGGGAACTCCGTCGTCTTCAAGCCGGCGTCGAACACCGCGCTCTGCGCCGCCCTCGTCGTCGAGGCGTACGAGGAGGCCGGGCTACCCCCCGGCGTCCTCAACTTCGTCTCGGGGGGCGGGGAGACGGTCGGCCGCGCCCTGAGCACCGACCCCCGGATCCGCGCCGTCTCCTTCACGGGGGGCGTCGAGGCCGGCCGGGAGGTCTACCGGAGGGGCGCCGAGGGGCTCAAGATGGTCCATCTCGAGCTCGGCGGCAAGAACCCCGTCATCGTCCTCGACGACGCCGC
>JASHUV010000119.1 GCA_030039825.1 Thermoplasmata archaeon | reverse complement strand
TCAGGTTCGCGCCGGCCACGTCGAGGTGGCCTTCCGCGGGGCTCGCGATGTAATCCGCCGGGCTCCGGAGGATCTGCCAGGAGTACGTCCCGTTGGGAAGCTCCACCTCCCATCCGTCCGACACGGTCTCGTTCGTGCCGTTCGCGTAGACCACGACCGCCCAGCTCGCGTTGCCGGGCAGCCCCACGGCGTCGAAGCCGACGGCGTAGGTCGCGGCGCTCGCCGGGCCCGCGGTGGTCGGCCCGTTCGACCCTCCCGGTACGAGCGCCACGGCCGGGGCGGCGGCCCCCACGGGCAGGATGATCGTCATGAGCAGCGGGGCGAGGGTGGCGAGGAGGACGCCGATCACGGTCCGCCATCGGGTCGGCCGGTTCGGCGACGTCGGCGGGCGAGCGGATACGGGTCGTGGGGGGTCGGCCGGTGAGGCGGGACGGGAGCGCGTCATCGAGGGAGCGAAGGCGGGACCCCCGTCATAAGGCGGAGTCGTGTATACACGCCAATGCGCACGGACCGGCCGGTCCCACCGGTCCGCCCGGCCGGACGAACGCCTGTCGGTCCTCCCGTCGAGGTTATTCTCGGCGCGCCATCACGACGTCGGTGAACCGGTGCCGCTCATCCCGACGGGGGAGGACCGCAGCGAGGAGGAGGTCACCCGGATGCTCGACGAGTGGACGACGGCCATGGAAGGCCTGCCCGGCCGATTCCGGTCGCCCTCCGCTCCCCCGGTCCCGGAGGCGATCCACCTCGAGGTCGCCGAGCTCTGCGCGAGCGTGGCCCGACTCCTGGCGATCGCGCGGTCCCCCGGATCGCCGCGGGAGCTACGGATCGCCGCGGTGAACGTCGCTCACGACGCCCAGGTCGCCGTTCGCGACCTGTTCGTCAGCGCGTCTTGGCTCGCCGTGGGCCGACGTCCGGCCTGACGAGGGGGTCCGGGACCGGCGACGGCGGTGCCCCACCGCCCGGTGCGACCGGCAGGGCCGGGGCGTCCGTTCCTTAGCGGGCGCGTCCGAAGATCGCGGCCGAGGGGAACAGCGGTCCGACCCCGAGGGTGTTCGAAAATCGGAACCACAGCTCGGGGGGTAGGTGTCGGAGAACGGGAAGGCTCTCGAGCCCGCACCGGCGGACCACGACGTCCGTAAAGCCCGCCTCCCGGATTCGGGCGACCGAGAGGTGGACGGGTTCGAGGAACCCACCGCCCTCTCCCCGTCGGAACTCGAACCGGCCCCCGGGGCCCCACCCCCGGGTCATGCGTTCCGGGGTTCCCCGAGCAAAACCCCGGGCATCGCGCCAGAGGGTCCAAAGGCTCGGACTCGGCATGACGAACACCGCGAGTACCCCCCGAGGACGCAGGACCCGATGGGCCTCGGCCAGGGCTCGCTCCGGCCGGCTCAGTCGGTGGTAGACCCGGACGAGCGCGACCGCATCGAAGCTCGAATCGGCAAAGGGGAGGTGATGGCCGTCTCCGAGGACGAAGCCCCCGGCCCCGTCGTGCGCGCGCGCCGGCGAAGCCCGGAGCGGGAGGTGGGGATCGATCCCCACATAGGAATCGAAGTCGCGGGTCAACCACGGGACCAGTCGACCATGCCCGCATCCCACCTCAAGGACCTGTCCGTGCGCCGCGGCCGCAAGTCCCGCCCGGAGCAACATGCCCTCGACATAGGTCACGGGTTCAGGGTGTTGAGGATCCACGGAGAGTTCATCCCCCCCGGATCGCCAGGGGCCTCGTTCGATGGGCCGGGTCGAGGCTCCTCCGCCTCATCGGCTGCGTTGGCCGCGGGTGGCACCAATGGCCGGATCGCCACTCTCCCACTGAGCGTCGTTCGTGCCCCGGCCGGCCGAGGCCCGGGCCGTCAGGTGGAGACAGATCGGCCGGGCGAGCCCGGCGACGGTCCCGCTCCCCGGGATCCGGGGGGAGCGCACCCTCGGAGGGGGGGCGTTCATGGCGTCGCCGCGGACGGCCGCGCGCTCCACCGAGACCTTTCGCTTCGGCGAGAGATCGACGAGGCCCTTCCTTCCGAGGGTGCTCCGAGGCGTCTCGAACCCACACGTCGACCGTTCGATCAGGAGGTCGATCGACGGGTCATCGATCCTCGTTCGCCCGGTCGGGCCTTCGCGGGCTCCTCCCCTCGGTCCCCCCGACATACGGTTCCTCCCACCCCGGCCACCCCCGGCACGCCTAACGGCGGAGGCTCGGTGACGCGGCAACAGCTCCCCGCCACACTTGGCGTTCCCCGCAACGTCGCCGGAGGTCAGGGCGAGGGCGCCCTCGTCGAGCGTCGACGGGCCCTCGAGGGGCGCCATGCGCCACCGAGGCGCCCGGGCGTTATAGGGGGAGCCGCCGACCTCCGAGGACCCGCAACGGTCCCCCGGCCGCTCGTGCCGGCCGGGGCTCCCCCGGAGGGCCGACCCGACCCGGTGGATCGGTGCCGTCGGGTCGACCGGGCACGGGCGCCCGGGGGAGACGCGCGTCGGGCCCGGCCGGGCGCCGGTCGAGCGCCCGGTCGGGTCGTCGGTGGGAGTCCCCCCTCACCGCTCGATCGGGGCCCCGATCGAGTTCCCCCATTCGGTCCAGGATCCGTCGTAGTTCCGGACATCCGGGTAGCCCAGGAGGTAGCGGAGGACGAACCACGTGTGGCTCGACCGCTCGCCAATCCGGCAGTACGTGATCACCGGACGGTCGGGACGGATCCCCTTCGCCTCGTAGAGCGCCGCGAGCTCCTCGGGCGACTTGAACGTCCCGTCCGACCGAACGGCCTGCGCCCAGGGAATGTTCTTCGCGGAGGGGATGTGCCCTCCCCGCTGCGCCTGCTCGGTGGGGTACTCGGGCGGTGCCGTCAGCTCGCCGGAGAACTCCTTGGGTCCCCGCACGTCCACCAGGCTGTACGCGCCGGCGAGCGCCCCGGGCAGGATCGCCCGGACGTCGCTCTGGAAGGCCCTCAGGCTGGGGTCCGCGGTCTTCGCCTGGATCGTGCCCGGACGGTGGGTCGGAACCTCCTTCGAGAGCGGGCGCCCCTCCGCGATCCACTTCGCGCGCCCGCCGTTCAGGATCCTCACGTTCCGCACCCCGTAGTAGCTGAGGACCCAGAACGCGAACGCGGCGAACCAGTTGTTGAAGTCCCCGTAGAGGACGAGCGACGTGTCCGGAGAGATGCCGGCCTTTCGCAGGAGCGCCGTGAGAGCCGGCTGGGAGAGGATCTCCCGGCGCACGGGATCGTTGATGTCCTTCTGCCAATCGAAGAGAACCGCCCCGGGGATGTGACCCTGCTCGTAGTTCGAGGCCGGATCGTAGTCGACCTCGATGACCCGGACGCTCGGGTCCCCCAGGCGGTCGGCGAGCCAGTTCGTCTCGGTCAGCGCTTCAGGGTGTGCGTAGGCGCTCATTGGTCGGACACGCTCCGCACCGCGGATAAAGTCCGCCGGTCGGACCATAAGTTACGCTTCTTTATTTTCGCGAGTGCGCCCGCGAACGACCCTCCCGGATCCACGGACCGGGGAGGAGATACCGGCCCGACCCAGCTCAGGGAATGACCCGATCCAGGACGCAGTAGCGCCACGCCGGCCCGGACCTTTTAACGAATGGCATTTATGGGTCGTCATGTCCGGGCGCGGGGCCCGGACGGCCGCCACGACCCGGACCGTTCGTCGGAGATCGCCCGAGGATATCGGGGCGTCCGATCCTCGTCGACCGCCCCGTCCCCGGTTCCGCGGCGAGAACGCCGGGGGACGCCCGGACGGTCCGGTGCCGCCGTTCGAGCCCGGCGAGGGCTCCGAGCCGGAGGGCGTCGGTGAGTTCAGGGGGCGGCGCCCCCGTTTCGCGCCCGGGCCGGGACCCCCGGCAACGTCGTCGAGCGGGCTCTCTTCGGCCGCGGCGGTACCGCGGAGCGAAGCCCGTCGAGGACGACCGCGAGCCGACTCAGGCCGTCGCCCAGGGCGCGGCGATCGCGAGGGGACAAGGCACCGTAGACGGTGACGAGACGCGTCCGGTACTCGCGCCGGGCGCGGGCATAAACCGCGGCGCCGGCCGGGGTCGCCCGCAGGAGGTGGGACCGGCCATCGGAGGGATGCGGACGGCGCGAGACCCACGCGCGGGCGAGGAGCTGGGTCGAAAGGTCCGTCATGGCGGCCGGGGTCAGGCCGAGCCGCTCCGCGATCTCGGAGGGGGTGCGAGGGCCGTCGCGCAGAGCGCCCAACGCCCGG
>JASHUV010000118.1 GCA_030039825.1 Thermoplasmata archaeon | reverse complement strand
CTCCCGATGATCGTGCCGAAGAGCGCCGTAATCACCGAGGAGTGGAGGATGTTGTCGGAGAAGTCGGAGTCGGAGTAGATGTACCCGCCCCCGAGGACGGTCGCCTGGAACGAGGCCTGCACCTGCCCGCCGAACGCCGACGCCGGGATGAACTGGGGAATGTCGACGTGGTACTCGGAGCCGTCCCCGTCGTCGTGGGCGTCCTGGCTCGCGAAGTAGTCGACCATCGCGAAGCTGACGTTCGAGTGGGGGTTCGCGGCGGCGATGCCGTTCGCGATCTGCTGGGCGTGGGCGACGAAGAACGGCACGCCGTCGGACTCCTCGCACGGCACGTTCTCCTTCATCGCGCACTCGTCGTGCCCGGGGTCCCCCACGGAGGGGTCGTAGACGCCGTCGTAGAGCGTCGTCTCGATGACGAAGGCGACCTGGACCGACGGCCACGTGGCGATCCCGGTGTTCGGCGCCGCGGCCGTCAGGGTCACGACGCTCTCCCCCTCCTGCGCGGGACAGAGCGGTTCGTCGTCCTCGCAGATGGCGTGGGGGACGGCCCCGATGCTGAGCTGAAGCGGCGTGTAGGTGGACGTCGAGAGCGCCGAGGTGAGGCCGGCGGTGCCGCCGTCGGGGGCGGAGACCCCGGTGAGAAGCTGTTCCGTCACCCCGTTCGAGGAGGTGAGCCCCTGGCCGGAGATCGCCCCGACCTCGACCACGATAATTACGCCGATCAGGACGAGGAGCGCGGCCCGCGCCCACGTCGCCCTCGGCGTCCGTTCGTCGCTCGTTCCGAGCCCGCTCTTGCCTTCGTTCATCGTCCTACCTCCGTTTCCACGATGGCCCACCGATCCCTACGCCGGGCCCCCGCCGGTCGACGTCGCGGCCGGTGCCGTCGGGGCGGCCGGCTTCGTTCGTCCGGAGGCCGACAGTCGCCGCGTGACGAGGTACACGCCCGCCGCCAGCACGACGACGCCGCCGCCCAGCGCCGCGCCGAGCGCGGGGCTCACCCCGCCGCCGACCCCCGCCGCTCCCGAGGTCGGGGCGAGCGGCGCGAGGGAGATCGTGACGGCGATCGTCCCGTTCGTCGCGTTGCGCGTCGGAACGGCGACCGACTCCGTGAGGTAGCCGAGCGCCGACGCCGTGACGTTGAAGGTCCCCGTATAGACGGAGAGCCCGACCTGGCCGAGCCCGTCGGTCGCCCCGTCGACGCGCAGGCCCACGCCCTCCGGGTACGTCTGTCCGGCCACGATCACCGTCGCGTTCGGGATCGGCAGCGCCGAGGGGATCGAGTCGACCGTGACGTCGAGGACGCGGGTCGGCGGGACCATCGTGAGGTCCCGCGAGAGCGCCGCCCCGTTGACGGTGAAGTCGAAGGGGATGGCGGCGAACGTCGCCGCCTCGATGCTCCCCGAGGGGAAGCCGACCGTGACGTCGTAGGTGCCGTTCGGCAGCGGGAAGAGGAACGACCCGGTCCCGGACGTCGTCGCGAGGACGAGCCCGCCGAGGGAGAGGTCGACCCCGACGAGCGCCGCGCGGTCGATGCCGTCCGTCACGTACCCCGAGACATTGTAGGTCTCCGGATAGAGCGTGACGGCGAGACCGGTGATGTTCCCGCGGATCAGCTCGGGGATCTGAACGGTCTGGTAACCGGCGGCCGAGATGGTGAGGAGCACGTCCCCCCAGGAGGCGTGGAGGACGAACCCGCCGGAGGCGTTCGAGACCGCCGCGTCCCCGACGTCGTCGGCGACGACGGCGCCCTTGAACGGCACGATCGCCCCGCCCGGCAGGAGGGACTGCGCGAAGACGGTCCCCGTGACCGTGTAGATGACGCCCGCGCCGAGCGGCGGGAGGTAGATCGTCGGCACCTTGACGAGGGCGTCGCTGACGACCTGGACCACGAGCCCGCGGTTCACGTGGAGCGGCGCGCTCGCCGTGATGGCGTAGGGCCCCGGCGGCCCGGCGAACTCGTAGGTCCCCGTGGTGTTGTCGGCGAGGACGGAGGTGCAGTTACCGACCTCCCAGGTCGGGCAGGCGGTGATCTGGGTCCCCGGGATCGGCTCGAGCGTGTCCTCCCCGTAGACGATCCCCTCGGCGATCCCGTAGAGCTCGAGCTGGATGAGGCCCATCGAGACCGATTCGCCCGGGGAGAGCTGGATCGGCAGGAACGTCGTGTTGTAGAACGTCGCGTTCACCTGCAGGATGTAGTCGCCCGCCGGGACCGCGAGGGAGAACTGGCCGACCGCGCCCGTCAGCGTCGCGTACGGGCAGATCAGGATCCCCTCCTGGAAGGCGAGGATCGAGCAGATCGAGACGTTCGCCCCGTTCACGGGGATCCCCGACGGAAGGCCGACGACCGAGCCGGAGACGTAGGCGTACTCGTCGAGCTCGACCTCGCCGACCCACGTCCAGCCGTCGGAGGTGATGTTCACCGGCCCGGAGGTCGTCACGAAGTCGGTCAGGCTGACCGTCAGGTTGTCGAGGCCCGGCGGCGCGGCGATCCAGAAGTAACCGGAGCCGTTCGCGATGACGGTGTTCGTGCAGACCGGGGAGGCCGGCGAGCAGAGCGTCACGTTGGCGAAGGGAACCGGGGCGCCGCTCGGGTAGGCCGTGACGTATCCCGCGGCGATCCCGTCGCCGGTGAGGTTGATGAGCGGGGCCTCGGCGACCTGGCCGGCCGCGATGTTGACGTGCGTCTCGTTCCCGAGGTAGTCGGTCTCGTTGACGCTGACGTACGCCGAGGGACCGATCGGGGCGTCGGTGAAGTAGCCCCCGGAGACGTTCGTCTCGACCGAGACGCCCGTCGTCCCGTACCGCCCGGTGACGTCGACGATCGCGTGGTCGAGACCGAACTGCTGCGCGTTGTCCTGGACCGTCCCGCGGACCCAGCCCCACGGGACGATGCCACCCTGGGAGCCGGAGAGGAGGACGGAGAGCGGGCTCGCCACGCTCTCGGAGATCGAGATGTTCGTCGCGAGCGTCGTGTTGTAGTCCGGCGCCCCGACGAACATGCGGCCGCCCTTCCCGGGCGACGCGGTGAAGTTGATGTAGCCGGCGCCGTTCGCCGTGCCGACGGTGCCGACGTTGTCGACCGTCAGCGTCGCGTTCGCCCAGGCGACGGGAGCCCGTGGGCTCGTGGTCGATTCGACGATCCCCGAGACCCACCCGAAGTGGGTCAGCGAGATGTTCGGCATGAACGTGACCTCGCCGTAGCCGACCGTCCCGTTCGCCGTCCAGTTCTGGACGTAGGAGAGGACCGGGCTCCCGGAGGTGGTGATGTTGATCGTCGTGACCCCCTGGGTCGACGTCGTGATGGCGAGCATCTCGCCGCCCGCGCCGACCGTCATCGCGCTCGTGTTCCCCGAGCGGGCCCCGTTCACGAGCCTCCCCTGCACGTAGCGCACGGGGAGGGTGTTGTTCGTCGAGGCGTCGGTCACGTAGGTCCCGACGATGCCGAAGATCGGGGTCACCCCGACCGCCGCGGCCGCGTCGACCCCGTCCGAGACGGTCGGCCCGGCGCCGACGGCGGTGAGGGTGAAGCCGTCGGCTTGCGTGCCCACCGCGGCGGGTACCGTCGGGTCGATCTTGACGTAGGGGATCTGGCCCGGCTCGAACGGTCCGGTCGTGTTGTAGAAGCCGCCGAGGTCCGCCGTTCCCGGGCTCGGGGAGCAGTCGGTCGACGCCGAGGACGTGCAGATGAAGATCGACGTGTCGCCGGGCCCGAGGCCGTCCTTCGAGGAGAGGTAGGTCCAGTTCGACGGCCCGATGTCGACCCGCCCCGTGTAGAACGTGAGCGGTTGCATCGTGATCGTGCCGAGGTCGTCGACCGCGTCGAGGTCGAATCCCGTGACGTTCGTGAAGAGCGAGAAGGGAAGGTAGTCGTTCGCTGAGAAGTTGAGGTAGAGCGGCCCGACCGGCAGGGAGGTGTTGAAGTCACCGAGGACGTTCACGTCGGTCGAACCGACCGGGGTCTTGGTCCCGCCGGGGGTCTGCCAGGAGATCGAGAAGCCCTGCACCGTGAGCCCCGTGACGTTGTCGACGACGTTCCCGATCGCCCACTCGGCGAGGACGGGCGGAGCGAGGGGCGCCCCCGCCCCGTGGACGGGGAGGGAGCCCGACGCCGACGTCTCGGAGGGGAGCGAGACGGTCGAGGCGTTCACGAGGGTCCCGGGGGTGGTGATGTTCACCCACGTCCAGTTCGAGACGTACCCGGTCGCGGTGAACACGAGCCGATAGGCGCCGAGGGGGAGCGGGAAGCCCGCGATCGGTCCGAAGTACTGGCCGTTCGAGTTCGTCGTCCCCGTGGCACCGATGTCCTGGCAGGTCGACCCGGTTCCCTGGGAGATCGAGCAGTACTGCGCCGTCGCCTGCAGGATGCCGACGCCGTTACCGGTCACGACCTGGCCCTCGACGGTCGCGAGCGGGGTGAGGTAGATCGTCCCGGCGTTCGCCGTGCGACCGGTGATCTTCGGGACGTCGACCCAGGTGGAGTTCGTCAGGAAGGCGGGCGAGCTCGCGGTGACCTCCACCCATCCGCCCGTCGTCGGGACGCTGAACTGCCCGGTCGTCGTGCTCGCGGCGCCGGAGGTCGGCGGGAGCTCCGACGGCACGTTCCCGGAGGGGTCGACGGTGATCGTGACGGCGCCGTACGGGACCTCGGTCGGGTGGCCGGCGACCCGGACCACACCGTAGACCGACTCGTTCGAGAAGGCGAGGGCCCCGTACCCGCCCGACTTGACGACCGATCCGCCCGAGGAGACCTCGACGAGCGGGGCGGTGTCGACGGACTGAAGGAGCGGAACGCCGCCCTTGATCTCGGCGGTGTAGTTCCCCGGGGCGACGTCGGCCCAGGTGAAGTTCTCGAGCGTGCCGCCGCCGGAGCCCGTCGCGGAGACCTGGATCTTCACCGGGCCGAAGGGCACCGGAACGCAGAGGACGTACCAGGAGTTCGCCGGGCAGCCGGCGACGGCGTACCCCGGCTCACGGGGGGGGGCCGGCTGGGCCGTCGGCGCCGTCGTGTAGGAGGTCAGCGTGTTGCTGTCCTCGTCGAGAGCGGTCGCCGTGACCGGGGAGTTGCCCGCCCCGCCGTCGTTCGACTCCTGGGCCGCCGACCCGTAGACCCCGGTGGCGATGTACGTCCCCGGGGTCATGTTGAACCACCCGAGGACGCTCGTGATCGTGTTGTCCGGGGTGGCGTTGACGAGCGTCTGGTTCCCCCAGACCGGGAGGTAGGTCGGGATCGGCCAGGTCGGGTCCACGCCGCACTGCCCGGTCGTGTCCGGCGTGACGGTGACGGAGCTGCGGAGCGGGGGCGCGAGGATGACCGTCGGGGCGTCGATATCGACGCAGTTCGGGATGGACGGGACGGAGGAGAAGTTCCCCGTCATCGGGTTGTAGTTCGAGATCTGCGTGTAGCCGTCGAGGCTCGACGTGGTGACGACCGCCATGCCGATCGGCCAGCTGTTCGTCACCTTGTCGGCGACGAGGGTGTCGTAGTAGGTCAGGCCGACGTCCACGAGGACCCGGCCCAACGCCACGACGTAGACGGGGCTCACCTTGAAGGGGTGGCCGGGCGGGAGCGGGGGAACGTAGCCGATCATCGTGACGTTCATGACCGCGCCCGCGGCGTTCTGCGGATCGTTGGCGTAGGTCGTCAGGACGTCGTAACCGGTCGGGCCCCACGCCTGCGCCGTGCCGCTCGTCGAGGACGGCCCGAGCGGGCCACAGTTGCCGGGGTTGTCGTAGGAGCAGACCTTGATCTCGGCGGGCTGGCCGGAGACGCTGCGGTGGGTCACCGAGTCGTAGATGCTCGCCTGGATGAGGTCGTAGACCGGGAGGTAGACGACCCCCATGTTCTCGGCGCCGTACGCCGAGACGTTGATCCAGTACTGATTGGCCTCGTACTCCGGGCACTTCGGGTCGAAGCTGATGACCGAGGGGAAGGGGGGAACCGGGATGCCGTTGAAGATTCCCGAGCTGACCGTCAGGTTGAGGCCGAGGGTAAGGGAGTCGCGCGAGACCGTCGAGACGATGACCGTGCAGGTGACGAGCTCGTGGCTGGGGTCGTTGCCCTCGATCCGGCCGGAGATCGTGCCCTCCTTCGTGAGGTTGATGTAGTACGGGCCGAGCGTCGCGCCGTCGGTGATGTTGTAGATGTAGGTCGAGTTCGCGAGGTAGCCGGGGGCGCTCGCCGCGGCCTCTCCGGAGGGCGGGACCATGTGGATCGACCAGTAGCCCGCCGAGTTCGTGTTGTCCGACGTGCAGTTCGTCAGGGAGCACTTCCCACCGTTCGACTGCGGGTCGACCGTCGCGCCCGCGATCGGGCGCCCGGTCCGCGCGTCGAGGACGTAGCCGAAGACCACGGCGTAGGTGGCGGCGGACGCGGCCGGAGCGGCCGGGGCGCCCGAGGTCGCGGGAGCGCCCGAGGAGGGTGACGCGGCGGCCGCTTCGGCCGCGCTCGCGTTACGAAGAGAATCAAGATACGGTTCGTTGGCGACCGTATCGAGGGGCGCCTTCACGTTCGCGCTCAGGAGGGTCGGGTTGCCGAGGCCCAAGGGGATCGGGGCCGCGTGCGCCGCGGTCAGATGGGTCGGGGCGACGTACGCGCTCCCGCCGGCCGGCGCGATGGCCGCGCCGGGCGTGCTCCCCAGGCCGTCCACGTTCGGCAGCGCGAAGAGCGCCACGATGACGAGCACTCCCACGATACCCCAGAGGGCCGAACGACCGATCGACGACCGGCGCGACGCGCTTCCTCCCGAGGACGGCGCGCTCCGGGACGGAGGCGCCTCGGGAAGGTTCTCGAAGGCGGGCACTGGGCGGCCGATGGGGGGTTCCTAACTTAAACCTCTCGGAACGTTATTGAGGTAAAATCGCCGGAGGGGGTGCGGACGCTTCCGAGCCCCTCCGGAGGTCGATCTCGACGCTCCGGGGGCCGACTCGCGCGGTCCCATCTGGCCGACCCGGTCGGCGCTCGCCCGGGCTGGCAGCACCCGCCGGCGGGTCCCTGGCGCGGGGTCGAGCGGGGACTACGCGCCGACGCCCTGCTTCGCCTTTCCGCTCTCGTCGGTCGTGCCGCCGCCGACCTTCCGGGCCTCGGAGAGCTTCTCCGCGGCGAAGGAGTAGACGACGAGGAAGCCGATGAGCAGGGCAACGGAGATCGTGAGGATGTCACTCAGCGGAATCGTGCCCGTCGAGTAGGTGAACCCGCTCCCGATCGTCGGAACCGGGTCCTTCGGCCC
>JASHUV010000117.1 GCA_030039825.1 Thermoplasmata archaeon | reverse complement strand
GGCGGCCCGCAGCGCGCCCGCGGCCTCGAACTGGACGGCCGCGTCGGTGCCGCCGCGCGCGGCCGCCTCCCGGAGCGCGGCCACCCCCTCGGCGGACCGCCCGACCTTGAGCAGCAGTTGCCCGCGACGGCGGGCGAACGTGCCGTCGTTCGGGAACCGTCGCGCGAGGATGTCGACGAACTGCAGCGCCCGCGCCTCCTGGTGGAGGCCGGCGAGCGCCTCGGCGGCGCCCCACAGCAGCTCGGGCTCCTCGAGGCCGAGGCCGAGCGCCTTCTGGAAGGCGGTGTCGGCGGCGGCGAACTGGCCGGCGTCGAGCTCGGCCTGGCCGAGCTCCTTGAGGATGGTCCCGTTCCGCTCGCGCCCCGGCCGGCGGAGGAACTCCTCGTACGCCCGGATCGCCCGGGCGGCGTCGCCGCCGAGACGGGCCGCCGTGGCGAGCCCGACGAGGCTCTCCTCCGCGAGCTTCGGGTCGGCGCTCGCGCGCTCGTAGGAGGCGACGGCCGTCCTCGCCGCGTCGCGGCGCCCGTCGCTCTCCGCCGGTTGGCCCCGGGCGAGACCGAGGTAGACCGCGCCGCGCTCGTAGGCGAGCCTCGTGTTCGCCGGGTCGGCCTCGTACAGGCGATCGTAGATCCGCGGGAGCTCCTCCGTCCGGCCCATCTCGCCGAGCAGGCGCTTCGTCTCCCAGAGGTAGCGCGTCTCCTTCGGATCGGCCTCGATGAGCGCCTCGTAGAGCTTCCGGGCCCCGTCGCGGTCGCCGCTCCCGGCGAGCGACCTCGCGAGCTGCTCCCGGGTCGCGAGGTCCTTCGGGTCCTCGGCGAGGATCCGCTCCGCGAGCTCTCGGAAGAGCTCGGGCCTTCCGGCGACCCGGGCCGCATCGGCGGCGCGCCGGATCTCGCCGACCTCGTGGGGGTTCGTCTCCACGAGCGTCCGGTACGTCGCGAGGCCCTCCTCGGTCCGACCGCTCATCAGCTGGAACTCGGCGAGCGCCCGGAGCGCCTCGAGGTTCCCGGGGGAGACCTCGAGGAGCTTCTGGGAGGCCGCGATGCCGAGGTCGAAGCGTCGGGCCCGCTGGGCGAGCTGCCGGAGCGCGTGGAGGTTCGCGACGTTCCTCGGGTCCCGCTCCAGGAGGGCCTGGCGGACGGAGAGGGCGAGCTCGGGGGCCGCGCCCGACGCCTCGACCCGGTCCGCGAGATCGGCGATCTCGTTGGGCTCGAGACGCGGGGTCGCCTCCGCCGCCAAGCGGAACTCGTCGAGGGCGTCGGCCGCCCGTCCGCTCGAGAGGAGGAGCCGACCGGCGATGAGGGCGAGCCGCGGGTCGCCCGGCCGGGCGGCCCGGGCCGGTGCGACGGCGTCGAGCGCGGCGTCGACGCGGCCGAGTTGGGCGAGGAGGTCCACGCGGGCGAAGAGGAGCTCCGCATCGTTCGGGGAGGTGGAGAGGAGCGCCTCGCACGCCGTCAGGGCCTCCTCCGTCCCCCCGTGCGCCTGGGCGAGCCGCAACGTCAGGCGCTGGGCCCGGGGGTTCGTCGGCGACAGTCGCAGGGCCTTCTCGACGTACTGGGTGGTCGTCGGGTCGAGCTCCTGGGCCGTCAGGTACGCCTCCGTCGCCTCGGCGGTCCTTCCGAGGGCCTTGTAGGCGTCGCCGAGGACCGCGAAGACGGACTTGTTCGTGGGCTCGGCCCGGGCCGCCGGCTCGAGGAGCGCGACGACCTGCGCGGCGTCGCCGTTCTGGGCGAGGAGGATCTGCGCCTTCCGCACGACGAGGGAGGGACGCCCGGGCGCGAGGAGGAGCCCGAGGTCCGCGGCCCGGCTCGCGAGATCGGACTGGCCCAGCCGGTAGAACGCCATCGTCGCTTCGTCGAGCTGGCGAGCGACCTCCTCCGCGTTCGGCCCGAGGTCGCCCTTCCGCTCCTCCACGAACGTGAGGTAGCTCGTGAGATCGCGGGCGTACCCCTCGCGGGGACCGGCCGCCTCCGCTTCCTCGCTCGCCCGGAACAGCCGACGGGCGCCGTCGATCGCCCCTTCCGCAACGGCCTTCGGGTCGCTGGCCGGAGCTGGGGAGTCAGCCATCGAGGGGAGGACCCCGACCCGCGGATAAAAATCTTCGTTGAGGGCGGAATCGGTACGCCGTTCCGGACGCCGCCCGGGCGCCGCCGGGCGCCGACCCGCCCTCCCGGTCTCCCGGGCGGGGCAAACCCCTATCCTCCCGTCCGGGGTCGCCGGTCCGATGACGCGCGGCGCCGGTCGGGTCCGAACGAAGACCATCTTCGACCCGATCCACGGCCCGATCGTCCTGAGCGGCGCCGCGCTCGAGCTCGTCGGGGATCCCGCGTTCCAGCGGCTCTGGGGGATCCGGCAGACCGGCCTCGCCCACCTCGTCTTCCCCGGAGCGAACCACACCCGGCTCGAGCATTCGCTCGGCGTGTACGGGGTCGCCCGCCGCCTCGCGGGGGCCCTCGACCTCACGCCGGAGCGGGCCGAGATGCTCGAGGTCGGGGGCCTCCTCCACGACCTGGGCCACGCCCCTCTCTCTCACACCCTCGACGGCCCGCTCGTTGAGGTGACGGGGGCCGGGCACGAGGCGCGCTCCCGCGCGATCCTCGTCGGCGAGGACCCCGGCGATCGGGCCGGCGCGGGGTCGCCCTCGCAGGTCCCGGCGATCCTCGAGGCCCACGGCCTTCGACCGACGGCGGTCGCGGACCTGATCGATCCGCCGTCGACGGGGCGCGGTCCGCGCGACCTCGAACCCCTGCTGCACGGCGCGATCGATGCGGACCGGATCGACTATCTCCAGCGCGACGCCCATTACACCGGGGTCGCCCACGGAGCGATCGACGCGACGCGCCTCCTCGAGACGATCCGGCTCGACCGCGGGGAGATCGTGTTCGCGGAGAAGGGCCGCAACGCCGTCGAGGGGTTCGCCGTGGGACGGTCGCTCATGTACTCGTCCGTCTACTTCCACAAGACCGTCCGGGCGGCCGAGATCATGGCGCAGGCCGCCGTGGAGCACCTCCCCGGTTACCCGGTCTCCGCGGCCGCCGTCCTCGCGCGGACCGACGCGGACCTCCTCACGACCCTCGCCTCGGCCGGCGGGATCGCGTCCCGGCTCGGGCGCGCGCTCGAGGAGCGTCGCCTCTACAAGCGCGCGGCCGCCTGGCGCGAGCTCCCCCCCGCGGCGATCCGCTCGGCCCGTCGTCTCTGGCGCCGCCCGGGCGAGCGACGGGCCCTCGAGGCGGCGCTCGCCGAGGACGTCGGGGCCCCGGATGGCTCGGTCCTCCTCGACCTCGCCGGGGTCGTCGAGGAGAGCGTCGACGGTTCGGACTGGTCCCACGTCGGGATCGTCGAGGACGACCGGGTCACCTACCCGTTCCGGGCCGCCGGCGTCTGGCGCGAGATCGCGCGCCGACCCCGGACCCCCTGGCGCGTGGCGGTGTACGCCGACCCGCGCGTCGCGCGGAACGTCGCGCGCCGGCTCGCCCGGAGCCGGGGGCCGATACCGTAGCCCGGGAGGGCGGCGGGGGCGCGGTCTCGCTCAGGGCGATGAGCCGCTCCCGCTGGGCGGGCGTGAGCTCGAGGACCGAGAGCCGACCGATCCGGACGAGCGGCGAGGCGGCGAACGCCGGTTCCCCGGAGAGGCGCGAGAGCGGGACACGGTTCGCGAGGGGGCGGACGGCGCGGACCCGGACCGACCAGGAGCCCCGGTCGTCGGCCGGGTCCGGGTGCGGCCGGCCGTCGACCACGGCGAGACCGACCGCCGCGCGCTCGTTCCCGGTGTGGTAGATGACGACGGTGTCACCGGGGCGCATCTCGCGCAGGTGACGCAGGGCGAGCGCGTTGTGGACCCCGTCCCATTCGGTCGCCCCGTCGCGCAGGAGGTTGTCGAAGCTGTAGCTCGTCGGCTCCTCCTTGACGAGCCAGGAGCGGGTCGACGCGGAACCCGTCGGTCCCTCGGGCGCGCTCACGCCACCACGATCCCCTGCGGCGTGATCGCGAACGGCCGCCGCTCCGGGTCGTGCGCGGACCCGCGCATCCGCACGACCTTGATCTGGCGGATCGAGCGGTCGCCCACCCACTTGCGCGTCAGCAGGATCTCCCCGCGCGTCAGGATCTCCTCCGGCGCGAGGACGAGCGGGTTCCCGGGCGAGGCGGTGATGATCGTGCTGACCTCGCGCTCGGAGAGGAAGCGGAGGAGCGACTGGATCTCCGAGCGCTCGGCCTGGTGGTCGAGCGTCGACTTGAGCGTGAAGCGGCGGATCGAGGTGATCGAATCGACGAGCACGCGGGTGAAGTGGGCCTGGCCCATCTGATGGCGCAGCTTCAGGTGGATCGACTGGATCGAGATGTCGTCGTCGGCCTGCGACTTTCGGCCCTCGGCGGAGATGTCGCGCATCTGGCGCACGTCGCCGAGCGCCTTGATCTCCTGGACGTCGGCCATCCGGCGGATGGCCCGGGTCCCCGGGTTCGCGTCGAGCGTGCGGACCGTGGAGATGTCCCATCCGAAGGATCGGACGTTCTCGAGGATCTCGTTCGGGGGCTCGTCGACCGCGACGAGCAGGACCGACTCCCCTCGGCGGACCCCCTCGAGGAGGAAGCGCATGCCGAGGAGCGTCTTGCCGCTCCCCGTGCTTCCGGTGAGAAGGTAGGGCCGGCCCGGCCAGAGCCCGCCCCCGAGCATTCGGTCGAGGCCGGGGATGCCCGTCGAGACGCGGCCGGGCAGG
>JASHUV010000116.1 GCA_030039825.1 Thermoplasmata archaeon | reverse complement strand
AGAGATTCCGGTCATTTAGACCCGACTCCGCTCCACTGGAAGAGGGTCCCCTCTCCCCGAGAACACCAGACGTTCACCGAATTATGGGACACAGCTCGCGCTCAGTGCGTTGAATCAGAGCCGCGCTCAGAAGCGCTCTTACCGAGCGGAACGTTCCCGGGCCCGATGCGGGTCGCGAAGGCGGCGGTCGTCGGCGCCGGGACGATGGGCGCCGCGATCGCCGAGCTCCTCGCGCTCAACGAGGTCCCGGTCCTCCTCAAGGACGTCGACCGGGCCCACGTCGACGCGGGACTCGAGCGCATCCGCCGGTCCCTCGACGGGCTCGTCGCCTTCCACGCGCATCGGGCCGAGGAGGAGATCCGCCGTGTCGAGGGCCTCGGCGTGACCCTCTCGGAGGAGCAGCGCGCCGCGGTGCGCGCCCACCGGCGCCCGACGTTCGACCGGGCCCGGGCCGACGCGGCCCTCGCGAGGATCGCCGGGACGACGGGCGAGGAGGGCCTCGGCGAGGTCGATCTCGCCATCGAAGCCGTCTTCGAGCGCGAGGAGGTCAAACGGCCGGTCCTCGAGCGGCTCGATGCGACGCTCCCCGAGCACGCGGTCATCGGGACGAACACCTCCTCGCTCTCGGTGACCCGCCTCGCCCGGGGCCTGCGCCACGCGCCGCAGGTGCTGGCGACCCACTTCTTCAACCCGCCCACCACGCTCCCGCTCGTCGAGGTCGCGGCCGGCCTCGCGACCCGGGAGGAGGTCGTGACGGAGACGATCGATCTCCTCCAGGGGTGGCGGAACCATCGCTACCCCCTCCTCCCGATCCGCGTGAAGGAGTCGCCGGCGTTCGTCGTCAACCGCATCCTCTTCCCGGTCCTCAACGAGGCCTGCTACGCGCTCCAGGAGGGCCTCGCTCCCGCCCGCGACATCGACGCGGCGATGAAGGCGGGGGCGGGGTTCCCGATGGGGCCGTTCGAGCTCGCGGACCTCGTCGGCCTCGACATCGCCCTCGAGGTCGCGGAGACCCTGTGGCGCGAGACCGGGGACCAGAAGTACCGGCCCTCGCCCCTTCTGCGCCGCCTCGTCGACGCGGGCCACCTCGGCCGAAAGACCGGCCGAGGCTTCTACGACTACGCCTGAGCGGGGACCCCCGGGGCGGCCGCGGGGGTCGGCGACGCCTCGGCCTTCGGGGCGCGGGTCGGCGGGGCCGGCGGCTTCGGAGGCGGCGGCATCATGCGGCCCTTGAGGAAGCCGACGATCTCCCGCCACGACGCTTCCGCCGGCCCCAGGCGATACGTCGCGAGGTCCCGGCCGAGGAAGTTGTGGTCGACGTCCCCGGCGTCGTACGCGCTGAGGAGGCCGGGAGGCATCGCCGCCGCGAGCTGCTCGCGCGCCCGGCCGGCGAGGCGGTCGCGTCGACCGGAGAGGAGGAGCGTGGGGGCGCTCAGGAGCCGCGCGATCTCCGGTGGCGCGACCGGCGCGGGATAGGCGAGCACGACCGCGGAGAGGCCGATCTCCCGAGCGGCGAGGAGGAACGCGAGCGAGCCGCCGTAGGAGAGGCCGGCGACGGCGGTCTTCGCCGGATCGACCATCTCGGCCGACCTGAGGTAGGCGAGGGCGTCGGCGTAGAGCCGGACCAGGCGCTCGACCCCCGGGGCCCCCGAGGGCACGCCGCCGCGGGTCCGCGTCCCCCACCGCATGCTCAAGTGGTCCCGCGGGCCGACGGCCGAGGCCCGGTCCAGGTCCGGCAGGAGGACCTCGAAGCCCTCGCGGGCGCATCGGATCCCGAGCTCGAGGACGGAGGTCGTGAGCCCGTGGACCTCCGGCGTGACGAGGACCGAGGGATGGCGGACGATCTTCGTGGGGGAAAGGAGGACGGCGGGCGCCTTCCCCGACGGGAGCGCGCTCGTCGGGAAGACGACCCGCTCGCTGCGGTAGGGCGGGAGCGGCGCACCGGGGGCGGCCGAGCTCCCGACCCAGGACTTGTTGAGGAAGTCGATGACGCAGAGCTTGAAGCGCTCCCGCGAGAGGACGATGACGGCCTGGCGCTTCCCGCAAACGTCGCAGACGCCGATGACCCCGCTCCCGTACTCCGGCGAGGGGCGGTCGAGCAGGAGGTCGGCGTCCGTCATGCGGGAGCGGGCTCGTTCACCTCGCCCGTCGGACCTTCGCCGGGCGCTTAACCGTTTTCGGACCCGCCCGGACGACGGTGAACCCCGAGCGTCCCCGGGGGCGCAGGACGCCCACGCCACCGGCCGACAGGCGTTCGGCGAGCGCCCGGTCTCCGGTGGCGACCCAGCACGGCTGCCTCGCCGCGGCCTCGAGCAGGGCCGCGTCCCCGAGCGACCGCGTGGGGACCGTCCGGGCCCGGCGGGCGAGCTTCGCGGCCGCGCCGGCGAACGGGACGCCCCGGGCGTCGAGACGCTCGAGCTCGCCGATCACGCTCGACGGCACGAGGAGCTCGACGGGGCCGACGGTCCGCTCGAGGGCCGCCTCGAGCGGGAGCGAGGAGGTGAACGGCAGGAACCAGACGTTGGCGTCGACAAGGACCGCACCCGGTCCCTCCGCGCTACGGTCGGGCGAGGACGATGCCGAGCGCCTCGCGGTCGTGGACCTCCCCCCCCGTCCGCTGCCTCAGGACGTAGCGCTGGGCCTTCTGGTTCGCGGTCTTCGGGATCTCCTCGACGAACTCGATGTACCTCGGGACCATGAAGAACGGTAGCTCCCGGGCGGCGAACTCGAACAGCTCGCGCGCGCCGATCTCCGCCCCCGGCCGCCGCTGGATGAACGCCTTGACGTCCTCCTCCCCGAGGGGCGAGGGGACGCCCACGACCACCGACTCGAGGACCGCCGGATGCTTGTTGAGGACGCTCTCGACGTCGTACGGCGCGAGGTTCTCGCCCCGGCGTCGGATGACGTCCTTCTTCCGGTCGACGAAGTAGTAGTACCCCTCCACGTCACGGGTCACGTAGTCCCCCGTGTGGAACCACAGGTTCCGCCAGGCCCGGACGGTCTCTCCGTCCTTACGATGATAGCCGAGGAACATCGTGAACGGCGCCCGGGGCCGCACGACGAGCTCGCCCCGCTCGCCCGGGGGGACCGGACGATCGAGGTCGTCGACGACATCGGCCTCCACGAACCCGAGCGGCGTGCCGATCGACCCGACCCGGATCGCGTCGGGCGGGTTCATGAGCGTCGTGCAGCCGCATTCCGTCATCCCGTAGAGCTCGACGATCGTGAGGTCGAAGCGCCGCTCGAACGGCCGCCAGATCGCCCGCGAGGTGCCGGCGGTGAGCGCCGTGCGGACCGAGTGCTCGCGGTCGGAGGGCCGCTCGGGCTGCTTGTAGAGGATGTTGATCATCGCGATCAGGAGCGAGACGTGCGTCGCGCCGAAGGCGCGCGCGCTCTCCCAGTACGTCGACGCCCGGAAGCGCTCGTCGTAGGCCGCGGTGAGGTCGTGGAGCAGGGCGACGATCGTCGTCATCTCCTGGGCGTTGCAGTGGAAGAGCGGAAGGCCGGTGAAGAGGACGGAGTCCGGCGCGAGACGGCTCCGCCGGGCGATCTCCCGCGAGGTCGTGAGGACCTTCTCGTGCGGGATGATCGCCCCCTTCGGGGGGCCGGTCGTCCCGCTCGTGTAGAGGATCTCGCAGGGGGCCTGCGGGGCGGGGATCTCCGTCGGGGGCGCGCCCACCGCCTCGGTCAGCTCGGCGAACGCCCCCGCCCCCGCTGGAAGATCCCCCTCGGGGCCGACGACCCAGAGCGGGCCCTCCCCCGCCGCAGCACGGACCGGCTCGAACGTCTCCCACAGCCGCCGGTCGATCACCACGCCCTTCGGCTCGGCGTCCGAGAGCTCGTAGCGCAGGATGTCGCCCTTGAGCGCGGTATTGAGCGGGACGAGGACGACCCCGGCCTTCGCGGCGCCGAACCAGAGGCCCATGAACGGGGCCCCGTTCCACAGGAGGGCCGCGAGGCGGTCGCCCGGGCCGAGGCCGGCGCGCCTCAGCGCCACGGCCACGCGATCGGAGAGCTCGTCGAGGCCGCGGTAGGAGATCGTGGCGTCGGTGAACCGGAAGGCCGGCCGCTCGCCGTTCTTCTCAGCCTTCCCGCGGACCAACGAGACGAGGTCGTGGTACTCCTCGCCCGTCTCGAGCATCGTCGGTTCGAGACCGCCCCTCTCTTTACGGTTCGTGGCCGCGTCGTCGCGGCTCAGGTGAGGGAGCGCGGCACCCCGGTCCCTCGGGCGGGAAAACCGCCCCGGGCGCCGAAGCGGCGCCCGGGGCGATGGGGGGGGAAAGAGGTTGGAGCGGGCTCAGTTCGATCGGCCCTTCGCCGGCGGCCGGCGGAAGGCGGCGTACCCGAGGGTGCCCGCGGCCCCGAAGGCGACCAGGAGCGCCGCGAGGGGCGCGATGACGGACATCGGCTCGTTCGGCGAGCGGGACGTCGGCAGGCCCGAGGAGACCGACGAGCCACCCACCGGGGTCGTCGTCGTCGGGGCCGGCGTGGTCGTTCCCGAGGACGGCGCCGGGGAGGTCGAGCCGCTCGACGACGTCGTGCCCGCGCTCGATCCGCCCACGTTGCTCATGCCGTTCGAGGTCGTGCCCGGGTTCGTCGAGATGGTCCCGCCGCTCGGGCCCGTGCCGGCGGACGTCGACGTTCCGCCGGAGACGGTCGAGGAGCCCGAGTCCGAGCCCGCCGGGCGCGGCTCCAGGTGGTCCTTGTAGACCGAGCTCACCGGCGTGCCGGCCGAGCCGTAGCCCGGTCGGGACTGGACCGTCCAGCCCGAGGTGGCCCCCGAGAAGAGGTCCGATCCGATCGCCGTCATGAACAGGTTGTTGTCGAAGTTGAACGGCCCGCGGAAGCGGAGCGAGAAGCCCGTCAGGGTCGTGTTGTTGGCGCCCGTGACGTTGCCGAGATCGGCCCCGCGGACGGACTCGCGGCCCGTGCCGTTGACCGTCCCCGAGCTGCCCCAGTTCCATCCGCCGCTGCCGCTCCACAGCCCGCCGGCCGAGGAGTAGTTCGCGGTGACCGAGTCGTTCCAGCCGCCGGCCGCGGTGAACGCCGAGGTCGAGTTCCAGTGCTCCCCCGCCGAGGCATTCCACGGAAGGAGGCCGAGCGGCGTCGCGAAGCTGACCCCGTAGTACGCGAGCTGGCTCTCGGTGTAGCTCGAGCTGAAGGAGATCCACTTGGTCGTCGCGTTGTGCGTCGTCCAGTTGTAGACGCGCGCGTTGAGACCGTAGCTCGAGGACGCCGCGAGGGTGGACTGGCTCCAGGCGCTCGCGTTCGTGACGCCGAGGGCAGCGACGGCGCTGCCGTTCAGGTCGACGGACGCCGCGTCGGTCAGGTTGAGGTACTGGACCTGGTACTCCGCGCCGACGTAGCTGTAGTTCTGCTCGTAGGAGGGGGACGTGCAGTTCGGCCGGCAGGCCGAGACCGTCAGGCTCTCGTTCACCCAGAGCTGTCCCTGGAGTTCCGTCGTGTTCGAGGAGGTGTTCGTGGCGGTGACGACGTCCTGAACGCTGTAGTGGAGGGCGATCGCGTAGGACCCGGAGATGCCCGACGCCCACCCGCGCGAGCTGTTGACGGTCGTGGTGTTGTTGTACCACCACTGGGCCGAGCTCGTCCAGACCTGGGGGGCGCCGCTCGAGGCGGCGACCGGGGTCGCGCTCACGGCGAAGCTCGAGACGATGAGCAGGACGAGCGTGCCGAGGGTCGCGGCGGATCCCAAGGCGGTCAGGCGGCGCACCGTTCCGGAAACTCTGGGCCGGCTCATGGAAATCGACCTTGGGACTGACTCGCCTTATTTAATCCCACGTTCCGGGTATTCCTCGCACGGGCCCGCACGGATGCGCATACTGGTGGGGGGACGCTCGCCGGAGCCGTCGACCCCCATGGAGGAGGCCTGATAGCCCCGGACGGCTCGGTCGCGCCGCGATGACCCCGCGCTCGGAACCGCCCCGTGCCGACGCCGCGTCCGTCGCGGAGCTCGCGGCCGGAGGGGTCGTCCGCTCGCGACGGACCGGGGAGGTCCTCGCGCTCCACGAGAGGGAGGAGGACCGCTGGGGCTTCCCGAAGGGGCACGTCGAGCCCGGCGAGTCCGTGCTCGACGCGGCCCGGCGGGAGATCACCGAGGAGAGCGGCCTCTCGGACCTGACGTTCGAGCGGGAGCTCGCCGTCGTCGCCTACCGGTTCTTCGCCCTCGGCCGCCGGGTCAACGTCTACAAGACGGTCGTCTACTGGCTCGTCGAGACCGGGGAGCGGGACGTCCGGCTCGAGCCGATCTTCGATCGCTCGCTCTGGTCGCGTCCGGAGGAGCTCGCGCCTCGACTGAAGTACGAGACCGATCGGGAGGTCCTCCGGGCGCTGCTCGGGTCGCCCCCGAGGATCCGGTCCGCTTAGACGGGAAGGGGTTCGCCCCCGGGGACCCGAGGGCCCCCGGGGGTCGGTTCGCACCGCTCGCCTACGCGGGGGAGCTCGGGCCTCCGGCCGACGTCGTCGGGCGGCGGGGGCGACGGGCCAGGAGGAGCGCGGCCGCCGCGACGACGACCACCACGACCCCCCCGACGAGGAGGAGGCCGAAGAGGTGGGACGCCGCGCCGGGCCCGCTCGAGGCTCCGCCGCCGCAGCCGCTCACGAGGCACTGGCTCTCCGCGGTCGCGCTCGCC
>JASHUV010000115.1 GCA_030039825.1 Thermoplasmata archaeon | reverse complement strand
CCGCCCCCGCGAAGAAGAGGTCGCCGAAGAGGTCCGCGGGCAAGGGGTCCGAACCGGCGTCGGACAGGTCGGGGACCGACCGCGACGCCTCGACGTCGAAGTAGGGTTCGTCCGCGACCGTTCCTTCGGTCGGGGATCGTCTTCCACTGCGACGCGGTGCTTGAAGGCCCGTCGCTCCGTCGGTCCCCTTCGTGTCGACGGGGACCGGCGGGAGCTCGGGGCCGCGGCCGTTCGTCGCCGCGAGCGACCTCGCGGAGGCGGCGTTCTGCCCGCGCGCCCAGTGGTACCGCCACCATCCGCCCGACGCCCCGCCGGCGCGGGGCGCGGCGCGGTCGGCCCGGGCCGGCGCGGCCTACCACGCGCGCGAGCTGACCGCGCTCGCGCGGCGGGAAGGACGCCCCCTCACCGGCCCCCTCCTCCTTCTCGCGATCGGCGTCCTGCTCCTCGCCTCCCTCCTTCTGACCGGGGCGCTGTGAGCGGGCTCCCGCCGGACCTCGCGCTCGCCGTTGCGGCGGGGGCGGTGCTCGCCCTCGCGACCGGGACCGCTGCGCTCGCCCGCCGCCGACGGGACCGGGCGTACGGGCGGCTGACCTACCTCGATCCGGGTCCGGGACGCCTCGCCCCGCTCCTCGTGGCGCCGCGCGTGGGCCTGACGGGACGTCCCGACGAGGTGCGGCGCGGTCGCGACGGCGCGTCGGTCCCGGTCGAGTGGAAGACCGCCCGGGCCCCGCCCCGCGGACCCCACCCCTCGCACCGGGTGCAGGTCCTGGCCTACTGTCTCCTCCTCGAGGAGACGACCGGCCGGTCGCCGCCGTTCGGCGTCCTCCGCTACTCGGACGGCCCGGAGTTCCGGGTCCCCTGGGACGCGGCGGCGCGCCGCGAGATCCTCGGGAGGCTCGCCGATCTCCGGCGGCCGTACGACGGGCGGGCCGACCCGTCGCCGGGAAAGTGCGCCGGCTGCCGGTGGGCGACGGGCTGCGACGCCCGGGCCGTCTAGCGGCGGTGCGTGACGAAGACCTCGGTGCGGTACGGGAAGGGGACCATCTCAAGCCCCCGGATCGAGGGCTCCGTCGCGACGAGCTCCCGGACCCGCTCGGCGATGCGGGCCCGGACCTCCTCCGGCTGGAGCGCGACGAACCCGACGGACAGCGCCCGGTCGACGACGCCGTCGGGGGAGAGGCCGTGGGCGAACCGGAACTCCTTGACCCGGAGGGGCTCGAAGAGCCCCGATCCGGCGAGGACGTCGGCCCCCCGGCTCGTGGCGGCGCGCGGGGTCGTCCCGCGGTACGGCTCGAGGATCGCGCCGAAGCGCGCCACCCACGGGACCGACTCGTCGCGGTGGTTCCACAGGAGCGCGACCCCCCCGAGCGGCCGGAGCACGCGCGCGATCTCCCGCGCGGCCTCCTCCGCCCGGAACCAGTGGAACGCCTGGCCGGACACGACGGCGTCGCACGACGCGTCCGGGCGAGGGATCGCCTCGGCGGTCCCGTCGAGGAGCTCCGCGCCGGGCACGGCGAGCGCGAACTCCCGGCGCATCCCCCCGATCGGTTCGACGGCGACGATCGTCGGCCCGTACGGCCGGAACGCCCGCGTCAGCTTGCCGGTGCCGGCGCCGAGGTCCAGGAGGACCCGGTCCGGGCCCAGCCTCAATTGGCGGGCCACGTGATCGATCGCCGCCGGCGGGTAGTCCGGTCGCGCGCGCTCGTACTCGCCCGCCGCCCGGTCGAAGCCGAGCACCGCCGGCGGGACGCGGGGGGCGGGGGCGTCGGCCATGGGAGGGTCGGACCCGGAGGTCCCAAAACCGTTTTGGCGGGAGGCGTCTCGCCGCGCCGATGCCCGGAGAAGGCACGGTCGAGCGGACCCTCGTCCTCGTCAAGCCGGACGGGGTCGAGCGGGGCCTCGTCGGAGAGATCGTCGGACGGCTCGAGCGCAAGGGCCTCTCGATCGTCGCCGCGCGGCTCCTCCGGGTCCCACCGGAGCTCGCGGCGCGCCACTACGCCGAGCACCACGGGAAGCCGTTCTACCCCGGCCTCATCGAGCACATCACGAGCGGACCGGTGCTCGCGCTCGCGGTCGAGGGCCGCTCGGCGATCTCCGTCGTCCGCCTCCTCGTCGGGGCCACGAACCCGCAGACGGCCGCCCCGGGCACGATCCGGGGGGACCTCGCCCTCGCCGTGACGCCGAACCTCGTCCATGCGTCGGACGCCCCGGCGACGGCCGAGCGCGAGCTCGCCCTGTACTTCCGCCCGGAGGACGTCGTCGCGTACCGGCGGGCCGGCGCCGAGCTCGTGTGACGCGCCGGCCGGGGATCGACGCGGCCGTCCGCGCGCTCGCCCGGGGCGATCTCGTCGTGTATCCGACCGACACCCTGATCGCGCTCGGGGCGTCGGCGACGGATCGCGGGGCCATCGCCCGCCTGGTGGCGGCGAAGGGCCGACCGGGGAACGCCCCGCTCTCCTTCTCGGTCTCGTCGACCGAGGAGATCGAGCGGTGGGCCGACCTGACGACGGCGGCGCGCGCGCGGTGCCGGAGCGACCTCCCCGGACCGTACACCTTCCTCCTGAACGTCAGCGCGGCCGGTCGCTCCCGCCTCGCGCCGGAGCTGATCGGGCCGACGGGGACCGTCGGGATCCGCGTCCCGGACCACCCGGTGGCCCGCGCCCTCGCGG
>JASHUV010000114.1 GCA_030039825.1 Thermoplasmata archaeon | reverse complement strand
CCCGGAGAGGTAGACGAGGTCGAGGAGCCCGGCCCCTCCGATGGAGAGGACGCCGGTCGGGCCGCTCCCGTAGAGCGGGGGCTGGCGCAGCACGTCGGCCCCCACGAGGGTGCCGAACGTCGCGGTCCCGTAGGCGAGCGGGAGCGCGGTCGCCCGGAGATCGCCGAACGCCCGGGCGACCGGGGCGGCGAGGAGGCCGATCAGGACGGGGGCCAGGAGATAGAACGGGAAGACCGAGATGATGCCGACCCCCGGGACGGCGGTCGTCGTGAGGTAGGTGAGGAAGATCCCGGCCGACGTGAGCCCGAGGACGACGCCGGGCCGCGCCGACCTCATCGCGAGCGCGAGGGGGGCGGCGGTCAGGACGGCGAGCGCCCCCAGGGCGGCGAGCGTCGCGTTCGGCACGAGCACGACGATCCCGAACACGGCGGCGGTCTCCGCGGCGAGCGCGCCGAGGTACGGCCCGAGGGCACCCGACCCGCGCCCGAGGTTGCGCCGGAGGAGGAGCCCCGAGAGGAGGAGGGGGACGGCGCCGCCCGCGAGGTTGATGGCGACGATGTTCCCGTCCCAGCCGAAGAAGGGGAGCGTGCCGAGCTCGGCGAAAAGACCGACCGGCAGGAGGAGCGCGAAGACCCGGCGGTCGAACCCGGAGTCGCGCGCGACGGCGGGGTCCTCCCAGGCGATCAGGAAGAGGACGAGCCAGGCGACGGGCGGGAGCGCGAGCTCGGCGACCGTCCCGAGCACGTCGTTCGCGAGCACGCCGGGATCGACCATCGGGGGCCGGGCGCCGGGGCGTCCGGGCCGCCGGCCAGGGGGCACACGGCCAAAACGCTTTCAAGTCGCCCGGGCTCGACGCGCCGGGATGGGCTCCACCCGACTCGAGGAGGATTCGCTCGGCCGGAAGGAGGTCCCGGTCGACGCCTACTACGGCATCCAGACCGTCCGCGCCCGGGAGAACTTCCCGGTGAGCGGGCTCACCGGCTCGCGCCACCTCACCCGCGCCTACGCGCTCTTGAAGCTCGCCGCGGTCCGCACGAACGTCCGCCTCGGGACGCTCGACGCCCGGCGCGGTGCCGCGATCGAGCAGGCCGCCGGCGAGATGGCGAGCGGGCGGTTCGACCGCGAGATGGTCGTCGACATCTTCCAGGCGGGCGCCGGCACGAGCGCCCACATGAACGTCAACGAGGTCCTGGCGAACCGGGCCCTCGAGATCCTCGGGCTCCCGCGGGGGAACTACGCCGAGCTGAGCCCCAACGACCACGTGAACCGGGGGCAGTCGACGAACGACACCTTCCCGACGGCCGCCCAGCTCGCCACCCTCTTCGCGCTCGCCGAGCTGCGACGGTCCGTCGAAGCGCTGGCGGCGAGCCTGCGGAAGAAGGGGGAGGAGTTCGCGGCGATCCCGAAGGCCGGTCGGACCCACCTGAAGGACGCCATGCCCGTGACGCTCGGGGCGGAGTTCAAGGCCTACGCGACGGCCCTCGAGCACGTCCTCGAGACGCTGCCCGCGGTCGAGCGGGCCCTCGCCGAGGTGCCGCTCGGGGGCAGCGCGGTCGGGAGCGGCGTCAACACCGTCCCCGGCTTCCGCGGCCAGGTCGTCGAGGAGCTCGCCCGCCTCTCCGGCTTCCCGATCACGGCGGCGCGCGATCCGTTCGAGGCGATGCAGAGCCGCTGGCCGCTCGGCGCCGCCTCGGGCTGGCTGCGGACCGTCGCGCTCGAGCTCGTCCGCCTCTCGAACGACCTGCGCCTCCTCGCGAGCGGGCCGGCGACCGGCTTCGATGAGATCCGGATCCCCGAGATCCAGCCGGGCTCGTCGATCATGCCCGGGAAGGTCAACCCCTCCGCGGCGGAGTGCCTCGCGATGATCGCCTTCCACGTGATCGGCGGCGACCTCGCCACGGCGATGTCGGTGCAATCGGGGCAGCTCGAGATCAACGTCATGATGCCGCTCGCCGCGGCGGAGGTCCTCTTCTCCGCCGACATCCTCACGAACTACCTCCCGGTCTTCGCGAGGACCGGCGTGGACGGCATCACGGCGAACGCCCCCCGTCTCGAGCGCTTCCTCCTCGATTCGACGGCGCTCGCGACGATCCTCACCCCGCGCTTCGGCTACCTCAAGGTCGCCGAGCTCATCCACGAGTCCGACCGCACCGGGGTGCCCGTGCGGACGCTGCTCGTCGATCGCGGGCTCCTCTCGGCGAGCGAGGTCGCCGAGCTCCTCGGACCGAAGGCGCTGCTCGCTCTCGCGAAGCCCGTCCCGTAGCGCCGCTCGGGCCGCCGGCCGCCCGCGCCGAGAGCATCCTTATCAAGCGGGCCCGCGTCGCACGCGCCCGATGGCGACGGCCGAGGAGGCCACCGCGATCCCGCTCGGTTCCGACACGACGCCCGAGTACCGCCGGACCGTCGAGATCCTCGGCAAGGTCGGGCTCACGGCGTACGAGGCGCGCGCCTACATCGCCCTCGTCGCCCGCGGCGTGGGGGACGCCACGGCCGTCGCCCAGGCGGCGAAGATCCCTCGGACCTCCTCCTACAAGGTCCTCGAGTCCCTCGTGGCGAAGGGCTACGCCACCCCGACCGGCGGCAAGCCGATCCTCTTCCGCCCGAAGGCGCCGCTCGAGGTCGCCGAGGCGCTGAAGGGCGGGATCCAGGAGGTCTTCGAGGGCCTCGACGCGCTGCACCGGGTCGCCGCCGAGCACGGCGAACCCCAGCTCGTCTACCTCCTGACCGGTCGGGAGCGGGTCGTCGGCAAGATCGCCGAGCTGCTCGACCAGTCGACGAAGAGCTTCATCCTCACGACCGCCCAGCTCGCCGACCTCCGCGACGACCTCGCCAAGAAGATCGGGAGCGCCGTCAAGCGCGGCGTCACCGTCACGTTCGTCACGGCCCCCCTCCAGAGGATCCCCGAGGGGGTCCGGCACGTCGCCCGCGAGAACCTCTTCGCCACGGAGGTCCTCGCCGACGGGGAGCACGCCCTCCTCGCCGCCCCCGGCCTCGACGCCTGCGGGTTCACCGACAACCCCATCCTGACGAGCCACCTCAAGCAGTTCCTCGAGGTCCTCCTCGAGGCGGGGGACGCGAAGCCCCCGTCCCCGTGACGGCCCGCCGCCCCGGTCCGGTCGAGCGGGTCCGCACCGCCGTCGCCCGCGAGCACGGCGCGGCGATCGCCCGGGAGCTGCCCGACCGCTACCAACGCCTCGGGTCGGTCCTCCTGGTCGTGCTCCCCGAAGGCGCGCGCCCCGCGTTCCCGACGATCGCCCGGGCGTATCGGGAGGTCCTCGGGGTCGCCGCCGTCCTGCGTCGCACGGGACCGGTCGCGGGCGAATGGCGCCGTCCCGCCGTCGAGCGCCTCGACGACGGACCCACCGAGACCACCGTGCTCGAGCACGGGATCCGGTTCCGGTTCGACGCCGCGCGGATCCTCTTCGCGCGGGGCAACCGGGAGGAGCGCCACCGGTTCGGCCTCCTCGTCCGGCCCGGTGAACGGATCGTCGATCTCTTCGCGGGCATCGGGTACTTCACGCTCCCGGCGCTCATCACGGGCGGGGCGGCGCACGCCGTCGCCGTCGAGAAGAACCCCGAGTCGTTCCGCTACCTCGAGGAGAACCTCCGCCGCGCCGGGGTCGCCGGACGGGTCGACGCCCGGCTCGGCGACAACCGCTCGGTCCGGATCCCCGAGGGGGACGCCGATCGCGTCGTCCTCGGCTACCTTCCCTCCTCTCGGCCGTGGGTCGCCCGGGCGCTCCCGCTCCTCCGCACGACCGGGGGGACGCTGCACGTCCACCTCGTCGTCGACGCGTGCCGCGGCGCGGTGAGCGGTGGGGAGGTCGTGCGCGATGCGCTCCGCCGCGCGGGGGCGACGGTCGATGCGATCGGGGCGCGTCGGGTGAAGGCCTACGGTCCCGGACGGGAGCACGTCGTCGTCGACGCGCGCGTTCGGCCGCCTACGGGGAGCGCCCCGGGGGACGTCCCGTGAGCCCGTCGGAGGTCGGGCGCGCCCGTCCCGGGCGAGGCGCCCCGGCGCCGGCTCCGGGCGGCGTCGGAGCGGGGGCCTCGCGAACCCGGCGGGCCGCGAGCTCGCAGTAGGCGGGATCGATCTCCACGCCGATCCCGCGGCGGCCGGTCTCCCGGCAGGCGACGAGGGTCGTCCCGCTTCCGAGGAACGGATCAAGGACGGTGTCCCCGACGTAGCTGAAGAGCTTGAGCAACCGGCGGGGGAGCTCGACCGGGTACGGCGCGGGGTGCCCGATCCGCGTCGCGCGTTCCCCGCCGAACGTCCAGACGGCGTTCGTCCACGCGAGGAACTCCTCGCGAGTGATGTCGGAGAGTCGGCCGGGCTCCCGGCGCGCCCAACCGTCCTTGCAGAGGACCAGGACGACCTCGACCGGCGCGATGACGAACGGCGCCGAGGCGCTCATCCAGGAGCCCCACGCGGTCCGCCGGGAGATGTTCTGCTCGTTCCAGATGATCGTGGACTGGTAGCGCCATCCGGCGTTCTTCGCGATCGTCGTGAGGTCCGCGGCGACGGCCTGCTGACCTCCCTTGTTCTTGTCGAGGGGCACGTTGAGGCAGAGCCGGCCCTTCGGACGCGCGAGGGCGAGGGCCTTTGCGAGCCACGCGCCGCTGAACCGCAGGTACTCCTCGTACGGCAGGTCGTCGTGGTAGCCGCCGTACCGGACGTCGACGTTGTACGGCGGGGAGGTGACCACGAGGTCGACCGACCCGACCGGGATCGAGTCCGTCGAGAGGAAATCGCCCTCGACGATCCTCAGACCGTCGTCGAGGGGCGCCGGGGCCCCCGGCGAGGGGAGCCGGCCCGGTCCCCCGCGCGCGGTCCTCACGGGAGGGGCGCGGCGGCCGACGGACGGAGGGCGCCGACCGCCCGGGGGAACGCCGCGGCGAACTTCGCGATGTCCTCCGGTGGGTTCGAGAAGGAGGCGCGGATGAACCGGCCGCCGAACTTCGGCGAGAGGTAGTTGCCGGCGCGGAGGAAGACCCCGTCCCGGAGAAGGAGCTCCTTCTGCAGCGCCTCCGGGGCGATCCCCGTCCCGGCGATGTCGATCGCGAACATGTTCGCCTGGGACGGCATCACCGGGAGCTGGGCGCCCGGGACCGAGGCGACGACATCCCGGATGCGCTCCTGGTTCGCGCGGCTCGTCGCCCGCACGGTCGGGAACCACGTCGACTTCGAGCGGAGCGCGGCCACGGCGGCGACCTGGGCGAGGATGTTGACCCCGAGGTCGTTCGTGTTGAATCGGGCGACCGGGCCGATGACGTCCGGTCGCCCGGCGAGGCCGCCCAGCCGCATCCCGGCGAGGCCACAGTTCTTGGAGACCGACCAGACGGTGAGCGTCCGATCGGGGGCGAACGGGTAGGCGAGGGTCGGCCGGTCGGCGAAGTCGCGGTACGTCACGTCGTTGACGAGCCAGAGGCCCCGGTCGTGGGCGATCTCCGCGATCGCCCGGACCTCCTCCGGCGGGTAGCCGGATCCGAGGGGGTTCAGCGGATCGATCAGCAGGATCATCCGGGTCTTCGGCCCGACGGCCTCCTGGACGCGCTCGGCCGTGAGGCGGTAGGGCGGGGCGTAGATGTCGAGGTTGCGGGTGCGCGCGCCCGAGAGCTCGATGAAGCGGTGGATGATGAGGTAGCTCGGGTCCGAGGCGACGACCTCATCGCCGGGCGCGAGGAGGGCGCGCGTCAGCATGTAGAGCGCCTCGGTCCCGCCGGCCGAGACCACGACCGACGAGTCGGCCGGCATCCGAAGGTCGGCGCGGACGAGGTCGGAGAGCTCGGGCAGGCCCTGGGCGTACGGGTACCCCTCGTACCGACGTTCGCGGAGCGCGGCCTCGACCGCGTTCGTGGCGATCTCGGGAGGGACGAGATGGTTCGTGTTCTGGCTCATCCAGACCACCTCGTTCCGGTGGGCGTGCGCGTAGCGGAAGGCGTCGAAGGGCGGCTCGGACATGGCCGGGCCGCCGTTCCCCCCGGGTCCCATAACGGTTCGCCGCCCGCTAGGGCCCCGGCGACCGGGGATCGTCGGGCCGTTCCGCAAGGTAGGTCGTCACGATCCCGAGCGACTGCGGGTGGGTCTCGACCCGGGCGAACCCCGCCCCGGTCATGAGCGCGCTCATCGCCGCCGGTCCCGGGAGGCTCCTCAGCGACTCGGGCAGGTAGCGGTACGGACCGGCCGACCCGACGGCGGCCCCGAGCCACGGAACGAAGTGGTCGAAGTAGGCGTGGAACAGCGCCCGGAACCTCGGAGAGCGGGGTTCGGTGATCTCGAGGGTGAGGAGCGAGCCGCCGGGCGCGGTCACCCTCCTTAGCTCGGTGAGCGTCGCGGCGAGATGGGGGAGGTTCCGGAAGACGAACGCCGACATCACGAGATCGAATCGCCCGTCCGGGAACGGGAGGTGCTCCGCGGTCGCCTCGGCCCAGGCGAGGGAGGCCCGCCCGGTCCCGGGCGCGGAGCGGGCCGCCCGGCGGAGCATCGCGCGCGTCGGATCGATCCCGACCACACGGCTCCCCGGGTACCTCCGGGCGGCGAGCCGGGCGAGATCCCCCGGACCGCACCCGACATCGAGGACGGTCCGGGGCGCGCCGCGGCCCCGCCGGTACCGGTCGAGCGTCCAGAACGCCCTCGGCCGCCAAACGACGTCGTTCCCGAGCGACGCCACATGATCGAACGGCCCGTACCCGTTCGCGATGTGGGTGAACATCGCGCGGACCTCTCGGGCGAACTCCGGCGACGCGCGGTCGGGGTACGGCGACCCGTCGGGGGCCCGGCGGCCGGCCACCGCCGTCATCGCTCGGCGAGCACCTCCTTCGGTAATGGCTCCTGTGGACGCCGGTCCGACCGCGTCTACTGGACGCGGAGCCAATCCGCGAGAGGGAGAAGTCGCTCGTAGAGGGCGTGGCCGGTGGCGGTGAGCGCATAGGCCCTCGTGGGTCCGCGAGGTCCCTCGACCTCCGTCCGGTGGATCAAGCGCGCCCGCTCGAGAGCGCGCAGCGTCGTCGTCAGGGTCGCCGGGCTCACGCCGGCGAGGCAGGTCTGGATCGGACCGAACCGGACGGTCCCGTACCGACCCAGGAGCGAGACGACGCAGACGGCCCACTTCTTGCCGACGACGTCGATGAGCCCGATCGGCGGGCAGGGGCACTCAAGGGGCCCCTCGCCGCAACGCACCACTACGCAGGTACGTAGCGGCGACTTATCAGCACTTCAGATATTGAAGTGGTCGAAGTGACCCATGCCCGAGAACCGCGGCCCGGGTCCGTGCGGCCCCGAGGGCGGCCCGCCCGGCGGCTGCGACCCGACCCCCTGATGCCCGACCGCACCGTCCTGTTCGTGTGCGTCGAGAACGCCGGGCGGTCCTTGATGGCCGAGGCGATCTTCAACGCGGAGCCGCCGCCGGGGTGGCGGGCGACGTCGGGGGGGACCCGGCCCGCGGGGGAGCCCCACCCGAGGACCCGCCGGCTGCTGGAGGAGATCGGCCTCGACCTGCCGGGCCACGCCCCGCGGATCGCGACCGCGGAGATGATCGAGCGCGCGACGGTCCGGATCACCATGGGCTGCCTCGACGACGCGGGCTGCCCGGCGAACCTCAGGACCCTGGAGATGACCGACTGGGCCCTACCGGACCCGGCGCGTCTCGACGACGCCGGCGCGCGCCGGGTCCGTGATACGATCCGCGACCACGTTCGGAGGCTCCGGACCGAGCTCCTGCTCCGCGATCGCCGCGCGGCCCGGCCGGGGTCGCCGGCCCCGTGAGGGACAGCGTCACCCGGGTCGCGGCGGAGCTCGTCGGGACCGCTTTGCTCGTGGGCATCGGCACGGGGTCCATCGTCGCGGCCGCTCGGGTCGGAGGCGTCCCCCAAGGGGAGCTCGCGGCGGCGTGGTTCGTGGCCGCGCTGGTCCCGATCCGGCTGTTCGTCCGGGTGTCGGGGGCGCACCTCAATCCGGCCGTCACGCTGGCGCTCGCCGCCAGCGGTCGGATCGCCTGGCGGGAGGTGTCACCCTATCTCGCCGGACAGTTCGCGGGGGC
>JASHUV010000113.1 GCA_030039825.1 Thermoplasmata archaeon | reverse complement strand
AGCACCTGGTCCGAGGAGGGGAAGTCGGGGCCGAGCGGCTGACCGGTGACGCGATCCCTCAGCCGCAGGTCGATCTCGGTGCCGCGGTCGAGGTAGATCCGCCCGAGGTCGAGCGTGGCGCCCGGGGCGGGGTCGGCGAAGGTGAAGTTCGCCTGATACATCGTCTGCTCGTCCGGGGCCGGGGTGAAATCGACGCGGTCCGCCCCCGGAGGGAGCGGGAAGTCGAAGCTGCCGTTCGCGGAGGTGTTCCCGCCGGCGGCGAAGGAGTCCCCCACGCGGTAGGCGGCCGAGATCGTCACGTTCGGGACGGGTTCGTGGGTCGGGTCGTACCCCTCCACGACCCCCTCGACGCGGGCCTCCTCGACGAGTTCGATCGTTCCGAGGGACACGGTCGCCCCGACGGTGACGTTCGCCGCCGTCTCGTTGTCGACGTATCCGGTCGCCTGGACGAGGACGGTGTAGTAGTCGGCCGTGACGTTGAGCGAGAAGCTCCCCGAGGCGTCGGTGCGGCCGAACGTGCAGCCGCCGTTCGGGCACCCGCCGATCAAGAGGGTCAGGTTGACGTACGCTCCCGCGATGGCGTGCCCGTCCTCCCGATCGACGACCCGACCCTCGAGGCGCCCGGTCGTCCCCGCCGAGGGCGTGGCGGCCGCTCGGGCGACGGGGAGGACCGATGGCGCCGGTCGGGGCGAGGCGTTCGTCGCCGCCCGGTCCGGACGGAGGTCGTCGCCGAACTCGGCGAGGACGAGCGCCGGGGCCGAGAGGAACGGCTCCGCCGCCGGATCGCTCCCGGGGAGCGAGGCCGCCGCGGGCGCCGGGTAGCCGTACGCCGGTTCGCGTCGCTCCGTCCCCGGGGCGGAGGCCACGCCGGGCCCGCGCGACGGAGCGGGCCATGAGGCGAGGAGGAGGGCCGTGAGGGCGATCGCCCCGACGATCGAAAGGCCTCGCAGGGACCGGCGAGCCCGGAGCATGACCGGTCGTCGAACGACGGGAGGTCCGCTCATATATCTTGGCGGGCGATACTGGCCGACCGAACCCCGGCCGGGCGAGGTCGCGGACGCACGCGGATGAGCTCCCTCGGCCCCCTGGTCCCTCCTTCCGCCCATCGGGCGGGCGCCCTCCTGCTCGCCGCCTCGATCGAGTTCGTCGCGGTCATGGCCGTCGCCCAGTCGCGGTTTCCCGGCTACTCGGACGTCGCGAACGCGATCAGCGACCTCGGCAACACGGCCACCTCGCCGGCCTACCTCGTCTTCGATGTCGGGATCGTCGGGTTCGGCCTCCTGGGTCTCGCCGGGGCGTTCTACCTCCGGACCGCCCTGCGCGCCCGCCGGACCTCGAAGATCGGGGTCGGGCTGCTCGGCGTGACCTTCCTCGGCGCGCTCGCGATCGGGTTCGTGCCGGAGAACCTCCATTCGAGCCTCCATTCGCTGCTCTCCCTCGTCACCTTCCTCGCCGCCGGGCTCTCCCTCCTCGTCCTCGCGCTCGCGATGCTCCGCGACACCCGGTGGGAGAGGTGGCGCCTCTACACGCTCCTCTCGGGCGCGGTCGATCTCGTGGCGCTCGCCGTCCTGTTGAGTCCCCTGACGAACTCCGGGAACTTCGGAGCGGTCGAGCGCGCCGTGGTCGCCCCGGGGCTCCTGTGGGCCGCTCTGACCGGGATCCGGCTCCTCAGGATCCCTGTCTACGAGCCGGGGTCGTCGGCGCCGTCGTCCCCGGTCCCGGACTGACGACGCCTCGCGCCGCCGAGAGGATCTCGGCGTGGTCGAAGGCGAGGGGCGGAACGTCGGCGAGGTCGAACCATCGGGCCTCCCGGGCGTCGTCGCCGCCCCTTGGCGGCCCGACCGTGCCGAGCATCCGATAGGCGATCGTGACCGTGGGCCCACGAGGGTCCCGACCGGGGCGGGAGAACACGCCGACGATACCGGCCGGCTGCGCCGTCAGCCCGGTCTCTTCGTGGAGCTCGCGCGAGACCGCGGCCTCGACGGACTCGCCGGCCTCGACGAACCCCCCCGGGAACGCCCAGCTCCCTTCGAACGGGGGCCGGCCGCGCCGGACCAGGAGGACCCGTCCGAGCGCGATCCACACGGCGTCGACGGTCAGGCGCGGTCCGGGGGCGTGGGCCATGGGGGCGGGGAGGAGGGCCGACGGGCCTTAACTCCGCCCGCGCCGGCCCCGGGCGGCGGGTTTCCTCCCGATGGGCCTTAAGAGGGATTTTCGGTTGCCGGGGCCGTCATGCCGGCGAAAAAGGCCTCGGCTCACTTCTCGGACGAGGAGCGCGCCGCGGCGAGGGAGACCGTCCGGGAGCGGCAGGTCGTCTGGGGCAAGGACCGTGCCGTCGATGAACGCGCCGTGCTCGACAAGATCGCCACCCTCCCGGAGCCGGACCGCTCGATGGCGCGCCGACTTCACACGCTGATCACGGGCGCGGCACCGGGGCTCTCCCCGAGGCTCTGGTACGGCATGCCGGCGTACTCGAGGGACGGCGACGTCCTCTGCTTCTTCCAGCCGGCGAGCAAGTTCAAGGCGAGGTA
>JASHUV010000112.1 GCA_030039825.1 Thermoplasmata archaeon | reverse complement strand
GTCCTGATCCCGGGCGACATGGGGACGGCGAGCTACGTGCTCGCCGGTCTCCCGAGCGCCCTCGACCGCTCCTTCGGTTCCTCCTGCCACGGCGCGGGCCGGCGACTGTCCCGGCACGCCGCCGTCCGAGAGTTCCGCTACGAGGCCGTGACGCGCGAGCTCGCCGAGAAGGGGATCGTCGTGCGCGCCGCCTCCCGGGAGGGCGTGACGGAGGAGGCCCCCGGGGCGTACAAGGACGTCGACGAGGTCGTCCGCGTCGCCGAGGGCGCGGGCCTCACCCGCCGCCTCGCGCGGCTCCTGCCGCTCGGCGTCGTCAAGGGATAGGCGGCTCGTGCGGCGGCGCCGGTGGCGCCGCGGGGTCCCTCGGACGGGCGCGCCGCGCGCGCCGGAGGATGACGACGGCGAGGAGGAAGAGGACGGCGGCCAGGAGGAGCGTGACGTCGTACGGGCCGAGGCCGAGGCCGCCGGAGGACGTCGCCGCGGCCGTGGTCATCGGAAGGGGCGCGGCGGTGCTCCCGTTGAACCCCGGATACCTCGTCCAGATCCAGACCGTGTAGCTCCCCGGGGTCGAGGGGGCGAGGAGCGTCTCGTTCGTCCACGCCGACGCCTTCCCGAGCGCGCTCCCGGTCCCGTTGAGCTCGAGGGGGGCGCCGAGCCCGCTCGGGGCGATCTCGTAGCGCAGCGGCGGGAACGCCGATCCGCACGTCGGCGCGGGATCCGCCGGGCAGACGAGCGTCTCATGGACCTCGAGGCGGAAGCTTCCCGAGGCGCGCAGGCTCGCCGGAACGCCGGAGACATCGAGGGCGACCGTCGCGAGCGCCCAGACCGTGATCGGGTAGGTCACGTTCGCCGCGTCCCCGAGGTGGTCGACGACCGTGACGGTGGCGTTGTACGACCCCGGGGTGGTGTACGTGTGGTCGACCACCGGTCCGCTTCCGATCGCCCCGTCCCCGAACGCCCAGGAGAAGGCGTACGGCCCTCCCTCCCCGCCGAGGCCGGTCGCGGTGAAGCCGACCGAGAGCGGGCCGTAGCCCGCCGAGACGTTCGGCCCGCCCTCGACGGACGGCGCGTATCGCGCCGGGCCCGTGACGACGACGGCGCGCGTGAGGGTGAGGTGCTCGCCCGTCGCGTCGGTCGCCGTCACCACGACGGTGTAGTTCCCCGGGATCTCGTAGGTGTGCACGGCGCTCGGCCCGCTCGCGCTCCCGCCGTCGCCGAACGCCCAGGAGACCGAGGCGTCCGGCATCCCGCCGGCGGGCGCAGAACCGATGAACGTGAAGGGCGTGGTGCCGCTCTCCCCGTAGTCGGTGAGGTCGACGTCGAGCGCCGTCGCGTTCCCGAGGACCGGGTCGGCGAGGGGGATCCTCGCCGTCACCACGGAGCCGCCGGCGCCGATCGCCGCGAGCGTGATGTTCCACACGCAGGCGCCCTCGCACGGCTCGTAGGCGTAGCTCTCCGTCACCGAGGCCCCGAAGGCGGAGGCGTTCTCCCCGAGCCCCCAGCGAAGGAGGTAGGGACCGACGCTCCCCGTGACGTTCGCCGCGTAGTGGACGGGATCGCCGGCGGGCACGTCGACGGCCGGGGTGACCTGGGCCGTGAGCACGGTCGCGAGCGGGGCGGCGGAGGCGTAGACGTCGAGCAGGAACGCCGAGGAGGCGATGCCGCCCGTCCCGTCGTCGGCGACCCCGAGCGTGACGAACTGCCCGACGGCCGTGAACGTGTGCGTCACGCTCGCGCCCGTGGCGTTCGTCCCGTCGCCGAACGTCCAACGGGTCGCGTTCGCGTCGGCGAGGTGGCCGCCGGAGAGCGCGACGGCGAAGCGAACGGTGAGCGGTGCGGGACCGGCGAGCACGCTCGCCGTGAACGCGCCGGTGAGGGCGGGGTAGATCGTGACGTCGGCGGTGGCGTTGGCGCTCCCGTCGAGCGCGTCGGTGACGTTCGCGCTGACCGTCTCCGCTCCCGAGCCCGAGAAGATCCCGCAGCCGCAGGCGTTCGCGTAGGGATCGCTCGAGCTGTAGCGGACGGTGAGCGGGCCGGTCCCGCCGGCGACCGTCGGATCGAGCAGGAGGTCGCCCGGGGCGTCGCGCGCCGTGGGAAAGACGGAGAGGGAGGCGTTGATCGGCGGGGAGGACACGCAGCTCGGGGCGTTCGCCCCGCCGACGGCGACCGGGACCGGCGCGGACTCCCCGGCGTGCGCCGGGACGTCGAGGTCCTGGGCGATGACCTGGGCGCACCAGCCGCCGGCGCTCCCGTAGGCGTGCGTGACGGTGGACCGGTTCGTCAGGTCGAGGTAGGTCCCGTCGCCGAACTCGAAGGTGTAGAGGAACTTCGAACCGTCGCCGGTCACCTGGGCGGTGAACGTGACGTTCGCGCCCGTGGCCGGGCGGGTCGGCGCCGCGCTCAGCGTGACGGCGAGGAGGCCCCCGCCGACATCGACGAGGACGGCCGGGGAGGTCGAGGAGTTCCCCGCCGAGTCGAACGCGCTCGCGGTCGCCACGAAGACGCCGTCGGAGGGGTAGGTGTGGGACGCCCGGCCGTTGGTGACGAGCGCGGAGGTCCCGTCGCCGAAGTCGATGTCCTCGGAGGTGAACGTGCCGGTCCCGCCGGTCGCCGAGACGGTGAAGGTCACCGTGAGCGGGGCCGGTCCGTACCGCGGGGTCGCGAGGAGCTCGACGGAGAGGCCGGGGGCCGCGACGGCGGAGGCGGCGAGGTGGGGGAGGAGGGCGCCCGCGTTCGGGCTCCCGAGCCCGGTGACCGGGTCCCACCCCGGCCCTGCGTCGTAGCCGTTCCAGCCCTGCGTCTCGTCGTGGAACCCGGACCTCGCCGTCGGCGACCGGGCCGCGGCGTAGAGGGAGGGGTCGAGGAACCCGAGCCGCCCGTGGGCGAGCCGGTCGGCGTCGGCGGCCAGGCCCGCCCAGATCGGGCAGGCGAGGCTCGTCCCGCCCTCCGTGATCGAGCTGCCGCCGACGATCATCTCGGCGCCGGGGGTCCCGGCGACCGCGGCGACGTCGGGGACGCCGCGGAAGGCTTCGGTCGAGGGGAACCCGCTCGCGTTCTGCCAGACGGGACGCGAGAACGGGGCGAACCCGCCCCCCGAGCCGCCCTGGTTGATGCAGCCCGGCGAGGTCGCGCCGGAGGAGTTCCCCGCCCAGCCCGACTCGGAGATCCATTGGCCGGTCGTGTCGTTCTCATCGAGGTTCGTCCCGCCGACCCCGGTGACGTAGGGATCGGAGGCGGGGTAGTTCGTCGAGAGCCCGCTCGTGCCGTCGGCCGCGCCGCAGTCGCCGGAGGCCGAGAAGAGGCCGATCCCCTCCGCGGCGGCGTCCTCGAGGACCGGGTGGAGCGTCTCGTACGACCCGTCGGAGCTCGCGTTGCAGGCCGAGGGGCAGCTTCCGGCGTAGGCGTTGTAGATGCCGACGTCGTTCTCGCCCCAGCTCATCGAGATCACGTCGACGGAGTCGTGGCTGACCAGGTAATCGACCGATCCGTAGAGCCCGGGGTCGGTGTCGGCGCTCAGGGCGTCGACGATCGACGCCCCCGGCGCGAGGGCGTGCGACCACTCGATGTCGAGCGCGTCCTCGGTCGCCCAGCCGGTGTCCGTCGTGTTGAGGACGTTCCCCGACGGCGTGGCGTAGACGAAGGAGAGGTTCGACCGGGGGAGATCGTAGTCCTTCTCGAACGTCGCGAAGTCGCTCGCGAGCTGGGGTTGCGGTTCCTCGGCGTCGTAGGCGTCGACGATCCCGATCCGGTACCCCGTCCCGTTGTCGCCCGCGGCGAGGAGCGAGGTCACGTTGTACGCCGCCCAGGCGAGGCAGGGCGTCAGCCACGGGCTCGTCGCGCAGCCGGCGGAGGGCGTGGTGGCTGGGGGAGAGGGGCCCGCGGCCGGCGCGGTGACGGCGGGCCGGGCGACGGTCGCGTTGTCGAGGCCGACCGCCCCCGCCCAGGGGATCGTCCCGGGGAGGACCGCGGGCGTCGTCGGCTCGTAGAACTCCCCGTCCGGACCGGCGAACAGCTCGAAGCTCGTCCCGAACGCCCGCCCGACGTCCGCCGCGGACCCCTGGAGGGTGAGGAGGGTGAGGTCCGGGCTCCGGCCGACCGTGAGACCTTGCGCGAGGAAGTAGTCGGCCGCGGCGTCGTAGGTCGATTCGGACGGGCCGTAGAGGGCGGCGATCTCCGACGGCGTGAGATAGTTCCGGTACTCCGGGGTCCCGGGCGTGTACTCGAGCACGATCTCCTCGGCGAGGCCGCCCGGGTCCCGGTCCTCGAGCGCCACGTCGACGGTGAGCGGCGTGCCGGACGGGAGAGGGCCGACGGGACGGACGCCCGCGGGAGGGGCGTAGGCCGCCGCGATCTCGAAGGGGCCGCGGGGGGAGGTCGTCGAGGTCGCGCGGGGGGCGTCCCCGGCGCGGTAGGTGCCCACGCCGGCCCCGGCGGGCCCGGCCAGGAGCACGACGAGCGCCAGGAGGGCGAGCGATCTCCCGGAGCGCCGATACGCCGTCCGGCCCCCCACGCTCGCCCTCCGGGAGTGAGAGAGGCCCGCGGAGGGTATTAGGACCGGGGGGGCGCGCCGTTCGCGGGCTCGGGCGGCTCCAAGGAGATTATAGGGCCGGTCGGTTCGCGCCGCTCGGGACGAGGGATGCTGAGCGCGCTCGACGGCTACCTGATCGTCGTCGCGGCGCTCGTCGTCTACGCCGTCGTCCTCCTCCTCCTGCATCGTCGCGGCCTCCTCGGGCCCGATCGGGCGCTGAGCCTCCTCGGGCCGGCGCTCATGATGAAGACGCGTCTCGGCCTGTCGCTGCTCGACCGGGCCGGCCGGTTCCGCCGGGCCTGGTCGCGCCTGTCCGACCTCGGGATCCTCCTCGCCGGGGTCGCGATGGCGCTCGTGGTCGGGGTGCTCCTGCTCGACTCGGTCGTGGTCCTCTCCGTCCCGGCGAGCGCCGCGCCCCAGCCGTCCGAGGCGCTCGGCATCCCCGGCATCAATCCGATCATCCCCCTCGGCTACGGGGTCGCGGCCCTCGTCGTCGGCATCGTCCTCCACGAGCTGATGCACGGGGTGATCGCGCGATCGCAGGGGATCAAGGTCCGCAGCGTCGGCGTCCTCTGGTTCGTCATCCCGGTCGGCGCCTTCGTGGAGCCGGACGAGGAGGAGATGTCCTCGGCGCCGCGCCGCAAGCGCGCCCGGGTCGCGGCGGCGGGCGTGCTCGCCAACTTCGCCCTGACCGTGGTCTTCTTCCTCCTCCTCGCCGCCCTCGTGAGCTCCTCGGTCGCCCCGAACGCGAACGGCGTCGGGGTCGCCGAGGTCCTCCCGGGCTTCCCGGCGAGCAACGTGAGCCTGGCGGCCGGGGACATCATCACGTCCGTGAACGGGACCCCGACCCCGACCTACGCGGCCCTCACCGACGCCCTCGCCCTGACCCATCCGAACGAGACCGTGATGCTCGACTACTACGACACCGCCACGGGGCGGAGCGTCGCGACCCCGGTGACGCTCACCGACGCCGCGAGCTACACGCACGTCCCGGCCGACGCGAGCCGCGGCTTCCTCGGATTCTCGGCGACGCTCCTGACGCCGGAGCAGCTCAAGGGGGTCCTCGTGAACCCGTGGGTCGTCGGCGGCGGCGCCGTCACCGGCGCGATCCTCTGGATCGTCCTGCCGCTCGCGAGCCTCGAGCCGGTCCAGGGGACCTCGATGGGCTTCTTCCATCTCACGGGACCCCTCGCCGCCCTGGGGACCGGCGGGTTCTGGCTCCTCGCGAACCTCCTGTTCTGGCTCGCCTGGATGAACGTCCTGCTCGGGCTCTCGAACGCGCTCCCGCTCATCCCGCTCGACGGCGGCCTCCTCTTCCGGGACTTCGCGAGCTGGGTCGGCGCGAAGCTCCACCGGACGTGGACCCCCGAGCGCGCCGAGAAGTTCGGCGGCAGCGCCGCCTGGGCCTCCTCGGGCCTCGTCCTCTTCCTGCTCGTATGGCAGTTCGTCGGACCGCGCCTGTAGACGACCGGGAGCTCTTCGCCCAGTTCCCGTTCCTTCCCGGGGCGGCGCGCCTCCTCGACGAGCTCGCGCCGTCGGTCGGCGCGCTGATCCGGGACCCGACCTACGACGGCGTTCGGACCGCCGCGCGCGGGAGCATCCGCTCGGCGCTCGACGATCCGACGGGCCGGGTCGACGACGCCGGTATCGCCGCGCTCGACGGCGACGCGCGCTTCCTCGCCTTCCAGTACGCCCGTCTCCTCCTCTCCGCCGCGCCGAGCCGGGCGCCCCTGAGGCGCTGGGCCGTCGCGCAGGCGAAATCGCTCGACCGGAGGTTGGGGAAGCAGCCGGAGGGGGTCGTCGAGGCCGTCGCCGAGCGGCTCGGCCACCGGATCGAGTTCTCGGAGGGGGACGCCTCGCTCGACCTCACCGACTACCTGCGGCTCGGGACCGCGATCCGCGAGGCGGAGTTCCGCCTCGTCCGGCAGGCCGTCGCCGGCGGGCGGGTCACCGTCACCCGCGATCGGGCCGTCCGGCTGCTCGAGGAGGGGGTCCGCCTCGCGCTCAGCGACCCGGTCCCCGTCACCCCGGCGGTCCGGGGCGCCCTCGAGGCGAGCGAGCGGGAGTTCCTCGCGGAGATCGCCGAGCGCATGCCGACCCCCGCGACCTCCTCCACCGCCACGCTCGGCCCCCTCCGCCCGGAGCTCTTCCCGCCGTGCATCCGCGGGATGCGGCGGACGCTCCAGGACGGGGAGAACCTCTCGCACGCCGGCCGGTTCGCGCTCGCCGCCTTCCTGCACCGGGTCGGCGCGAGCTTCGACGGGATCGTCGATTCGTATCGTGGGGCCCCGGACTTCGACGAGTCGATCACCCGCTACCAGGTGGAGCACATCACGCGGAAGGAGGAGGGGCGGGGCTACGAACCCCCCGACTGCGCGACGATCCGCACGCACGGCCTCTGCCTGCGGGACGGGGACCCGAAGGCGCGGGAGGCCGCCGGCAAGCTCCCCGATCCCCTGTGCCAGGAGCCGTGGCTCAAGCATCCGATGCAGTACTATCGGATCCGGACGGGGGGGGGACGACCGCCCGCTCCGACGGCTACGCCCCCGCCGGCGGCGGAAGCTCGCGGTGGACGCGCACCGCGCGGCTGATCGCCGTCCACTGCCCCGCGATCACGAACCAGAGCATCGCCACATCGAGGACGGTGAACGGGATCCCGGCGACCGAGAGACGGACCCACGGGGCGCTCGGCGCCCACGGCCACGGCAGGGCGAGGTCGCCGAGGAGGAAGGTCGCGAACGTCAGGAGGACGAGCCGGTCGGCGCGCGCGAGGAGGCCGCGGTACATCCGGCCGGCGCCGACCGCCTGGGCCTGGGTGCCCATGTAGCTCGCGAGCAGGAGGCTCACGAGCGCGAGCAGGGCGAGGGCCGGGTTCGCGTAGCCGGACGCGGCGATCCCGAGGAGGATGGCGACGTCGGCGTACCGGTCGAGCACGTGGTCGAGGAAGTCCCCCCGGGGACCGGCCCGGCCCGTCCGACGGGCGACCTCCCCGTCGAGGACGTCGAACAGTCCGGACGCGAAGACGAGGACGGCGACGCCGAGGAAGACGACCGCGCCGAGCCAGCGGGCGCCGAGCGCGAGGCCGCCGGCGGCGACGCTGAGGAGGAGGGCGGTCCAGCTCAGCCGATCCGGCGGCGTCGTGAGGAACGGCCGCGCGAGGCGCTCGAGGCGCGGGGCCGCCCAGCCGCGATACCCCTCGAGGACCATGGGGCGGGGTAGTCGGACCGGGGAAAAAGGGCGCCGGTCACGGCGGGGTCGGCGAGCCAGTCGACGGAGGCCCGCTTCGCTCGGAACGGGCCGTTGAGCGCGGCGAGGACCGTCCGGGCCACCGCCTCGGGCGACCTCCCCGTCGTGTCGATCTCCCGGATCGCCCGCCCGAGGGAGAGCGCCTCGACGAGGAGGAGGTCGAGCGCCTCCGCCACGACGTTCTCCTCCCGTTCGAACGCCCGGCCCCGTCGGGCCCGAACGAGGCGGCGCCGCAGCTCGACCGGATGGGCGCGCAGGACGATCGCCTCGCGGATCGGGAGGAGGTGGGCGAGGTGGCCGACGATGAGGAC
>JASHUV010000111.1 GCA_030039825.1 Thermoplasmata archaeon | reverse complement strand
CGTCCCCGTCGATGAGCTCGACGAGCTGGAAGCCGACCTCGTCGGTCGTGACGCTCGGGCTCGCCGAGAGCCACGGGACCGCCTCGAGCGGGGTGCTCTCGCCGTCGGCGCAGGTGGTCGTGGCGACGACCGGCGCGCCGAGGTCGATCGTCAGGTTCCCGGAGGAGGAGCCTCCTCCGGCCGGGCCGGAGCCGGGCCCCAGCCTCCCGTCGGGACCCACGAGGAGCGTGAAACCGAGGAGCGACAGCGCGACGAGGGCCACGGCCACCGCCGCGTTCCGTCGGGTCCGCCGTCGGCGCGAGGAGCGGAAGCTCCCGGCGGACCGCGGGGTCCGCTCCGGTCCCCCCTCCGCCCCGTCGTCGCTCATCGCCCGATCCCCCGCCCTCCCCGTTAGCGCCTCGGACCGGCGCCGATGACGTCGAGGTAGGCGTCCTCGAGGGCCGTGAAGGCGCTCGTGAAGCTGCGGAGCGTACCGAGCCGGCGGCACTCCTCGAGGACCTTCGCCCGCGTCTCGGCGCGGCCGTCGAAGCGCAGGCGCACGCGACGCTCCGCGAGGACCTCGACCTCCTCGACGGTCGGTGCCAGCGCCCGGAGCGACGCGGGGTCGACGGGGGCGGCGAACTCCACGTCGAGGAGCTTCGATTCGGTCCTCCCGATGACGGCCTCGGTGGAATCCTCGAGGAGGATCCGGCCGTGGTCGATGAAGACCAGCCGATCGCAGACCTCGGTGACGTCGGCCATCAGGTGGGAGCTCATCAGGATGAGATGGTCCTCGCGCCGCTTCCGGAGGACGCTCCGCAGGTGGATCCGCCCGGCGGGGTCCATCCCGTCGGTCGGCTCGTCGAGGAGGAGGACCTTCGGGTCGCCCATGAACGCCGCGGCGAGCGCGACCCTCTGCCGCTGGCCCTTCGAGAGCGTCCCGCAGCGCTGCCCGAGCGGCGGGAGCCCGATCTCGCTCCCGCACCGGTCGATGTCGGCGTCGATCGCCTCCTCGCCCAGCCCCCGGAGGCGCCCGACCCGGTTGAGCGCGTCGAAGACCGTTTCCGAACCGTACGCCTCCGGGTTCTCGATCACGGCCCCGACGTCCCAGAGCGCCGTGGCGCGGTCCCGGAAGGGGTCCGCCCCGTTCAGGCGGACCGTCCCCTCGCTCGGCCTCAGGAGCCCCACGAGGAGCTTGAGCGTCGTCGATTTCCCGGCGCCGTTCGGACCGAGATAGCCGATCGCGCCTCGGCCGCGGTAGTCGAGGCTCACGCGGTCGAGGACCGTCTGGCCCCGGGCGTACCACTTGGTGACGCCGGCGAGCTCGATCGACGCCTCCGACCCGCTCATCCCTTCGACTCCTTCCTCTGGTAGAGGATCGCCGTGAGCAGGACGAAGATCAGGAGGTAGACGGCCATGATCGTCGCCCCCTCGTTCGTCGTCGCGGTCCAGGTCGTCAAGAAGTGGCCCCCGCCGACATCGATGACCTGCTTCGGCGTGAACGCCCAGTCGAGCGCCGAGGCGATCGCGCCCCCGGCGTAGGGGAGGGACCACCAAGGTTCGTACCCCGCGATCTGGACGACGTCCTGAAGGGCCGAGAAGCCGACCACGATCACGAGGACGGTGACGAGGACGCCGGTCGCCGGCACATCGAAGAAGGCGCTGAAGAACGTCGCGAGGCTCACCGCCGCGAGGGTGAAGAGGAGGGCGAGCAAGAGCGAGGTTCCGAGCGGCCCCCACGGGAGGGCGCCCCGCCCGAACTCGAAGGAGGCGCCCAGGACCCCGAACGCCGTGTACTCGAGCGCGACCACGAACGTGACGGCGGAGGCCGAGGCGAACCGCCCGGCGAGCAGGGTCCGCCGACGGACGGGGAGGACGAGCGTGAAGAACCCGCTCGGGCTGTTGAAGTCGACGCTCAGGGCGTCGCCCCCGAACAGGGCGGCGGCGAGCGCGATCCAGAGCGGCGTGCTGGCGCTGTAGTCCGTCAGGAACTCCGAGACCGAGTTGAGGAAGCTCAGTCGGACGAGGCCGGTTCCGGCTTCCGCGAGGAAGAAGAGCCACACGGCGGAGACGAGGGCGACGAAGCCGACGAGTCCCAGGAAGCGGTTCGTCCGGAGGTAGTGGCGGAACTGCGCGCCGGCGACGATCGCCCATTCGGCGACCTCCCACGGCCGCCGGCGGCGCGGACGGTTCGGAACGGGGGGGACCTCGGAGCTCATCGGACCTGGACCGGGCGTCCGACGTTAGTTGGGGGGGCTCGGGGGATTAAGACCTTGCGACGGGCGGGCGCCACGGTGGCATGGGGCGATGGCGTCCCCCGGCGGCGCCGTTCGCCCGACGAGCGGGAGCGTGGCCGCCGATCGCCGCCACCGCAGGATGCGGACGCCGGAGGGGGCCCGGGCGAGGCGCCGGTCGCGTCAGTCGAACCGGTGACCGGCGAGCTCGAGGATCTCGTCGTGGGACCGGGCGAACGCCGAACGACCGGTCGCCCGCGGGTCGATGAACGCGAGCTCCTTCCACGCCGGGTGGCGCCCCGAGAAGGCGGGCGGGGCCTCCCCCCGGGCGAGGAAGTCGAGGTCCCAGTGGCGGCGCCGCTCGGGATGCAGGCGGGAGGCGTAGGTCTCGGAGCGGACCTCGATCGGGCCGATCCCTAGGGCGTCGATCCCCAGCTGCTCGCGCGCGATCCGTCGCAGCGCCTCCTCGGGCGCCTCGAAATAGAGGAGGTGGCTTGAGGGGAGCATCCAGCCCCCCTCGCTCGAGCGGACCCGGTCCGGGGTCAGCCCGCCGATCCGCTCCCAGGGCCCCGTCGGGTCGATCCGGCCCACCAGGACCTCGCCCGGTCGACCCGGGCGGGAGAGGAGCAGGAACGCCGAGAGACACAGACCGTCGGGCGGCAGCGGGGAGTACCCTCCCGAGGCCGGTCCGGAACCGAAACGGCAGAAGTGACGGACCTCGGGCGCCGACGCGGCGGAGGCGGCGGGCATCGCCCCCGGCACGGTGGGGGCGGTAGATGAGCTCGCGCCGGCCGGAGGTTCGTCCGCCGGGCCGGCCCGAAAACGGTTAAGCTCGGACCGCCGACTAAGTCGATGGGCCGGCCCGGCGGGCTGCGCCGGGACGCGACCGATCGGGGGGAGACGTTGTCGACGAGCGAACCGGGCGGCACGAACAGCTCCGCCGAGGAGGTCGCGCGCCTCCTGCTCGACGCCGGCTGCGTCGAGGTCTCCCTGGGCCGCCCGTTCGCCCTTCCCGGCGGCGTCCTGAGCCCGATCGAGATCCGTCCCCGCCGGCTCATCGCACGTCCCCGCGCGCTTCGGGAGGTGGTCGAGCGGATGCGCGAGGCGCTCCGTGCCGGGACGGAGAGCTACGAGGTCGTGGCGGCGTCGGGCGCGGCGTCGATGGTCCTCGCGGCCCGGCTCGCCGAGCGGCTCGCCCTGCCGATGGTCTTCGTCCGCGCCCAGGCGAAGCGGCACGGCACGATGCGGCGGATCGAGGGGGTCCTGCCCTCAGGGAGCCGGGTCCTGCTCGTCGCCGACGCCCTCTCCACCGAGGTCGACCTGACCCTCGCCGTCGACGCCCTCGGCGCCGCCGGTTCCCGGGTCGATCGATGCGTCACGGTGCTCGACCACCAGATGGGCGTCGAGGCGGACCTCCGGGCGCTCCGCGTCCCGACGACGGCCCTGTGCGATGTCGCGACGGTCCTGCGCGTCGCGCGCCGCGAGCGCCGCCTCTCGGAGGAGGCCGTCGCCGCCGTCCACGACTGGCTCACCGACCCGACCGCCTGGAGCCTCGCCCGGGCCCGGGCGTCCGAGGAGGCGGAGGCCGACGCCCGGAAGGTGGCGAAGGCGCTCCTCGCGATCAAGGCCGTCGCCCTCGACGCCGCCCACCCGTTCCGCTACGCCTCGGGCCTGCTGAGCCCGATCTACACCGACAACCGCCTGCTGCTCTCCCACCCCAAGGAGTGGAAGACGGTCCTCGACGGTTACGAGACCCTCCTGCGCGAGCGCGTCGGCGTGGGCCGCATCGACGCGCTCGCCGGCACCGCCCTCTCGGGGATCCCGCACGCGAGCCGTCTCGCCGAGCGCCTCGACCTCCCGATGGTCTACCTCGCGCCCCGGGCCTCGGGCGAGGAGGGCGAGGAGGTCCACGGGGAGCTGCACCCGGGGGACCGCCTCGTGGTCATCGAGGACCTCGTCACGACCGGCCGGTCGGTCCTCACGACCGCCGAGGCGCTCCGCGCGCACGGCGCCCGGATCGACTGGTGCGTCGCGATCTTCACCTACGACCGGGCCCGGGCCCGGGAGGCGCTCCGCGCCAGCGGCCTGGCGCTCGAGGCGCTCTGCGACCTCCCGACGCTGCTCGAGGTCGCCGTCGGGTCCGGCGCGATCTCGGCCGCCGATCGGGAGGAGGTCGCGCGCTGGATCGCCGATCCCGAGGGCTGGGCGGCCCAGCGGGCCGCTCCGCCCCCCGCGACTCCCCCGCCGACGACGTCCGGCTAGCCGTTACCGAATTCCGTAACCGTTAAACCCGACGGGCGACCGTCCCGATCGTGTTCAGCCCGGCCGAGAGGGAGTTCCTGCGGCTCCTCGGGGAGCCGGGCGACGGGACCCCGGAGGCGCGCCTCGCCCGGAGGTTCCCGAACCCGGTCTACCGCCGACGCCTCCTCTGGGGGATCCGTCGGAAGGCGCGGGCCGCGTCCGAGGATTGGGCGCTCTATGCCCGCGCCGCCGCCTCCGACGCACGGGTCGTCCGACCGGCGGGCGAGGCGCCGACCTCCGTCCCCCGGTACGCGGAGCCGATCGCGGCCCTCCTCGAACGGCTGATCGCGGCCTCGAAGCGGACGAGCGCCCGACGAGCGGGCACCGCCCGCCGGGGGGCGCGGTGAGCGCGGCGCTGTTCGCCGTCGGGGTCGGGGCGGGGATCCTCCTCGTCGTCCTCCTGCTCCTGTTCGCGATCGCGGCGCGGCGGAACCGCCGGACGGGCCGGACCGGCTTCGTCCAGCGATCTCGCCTCACCTGCCCGAAGTGCCACCAGGTCTTCGACTACACCTGGGT
>JASHUV010000110.1 GCA_030039825.1 Thermoplasmata archaeon | reverse complement strand
CTCGCCGGGGCGCCGTGGATGGGCGAGCTCATCCCGCGGCGGTACGCGGCGCGCACGGAGGACCCGGGTGACGTGGCCCCCCGGGCCGCCCCCCAAGTCGTCCGCCTCCTGAACGCGCTCGTCTTCCTTCCCCTCGCGGCGTACCTGAACCTCGCGGGCCTCGCCCGCAGCGCCCGGCGGGTCCGGGCGGGCGGCCCGGGCTTTCGCACGCGGCTCGGGCTCCGACGGATGGCGTTCGCCTCGCAGCGCTTCGAGGAGCTGCGGCAGGGTCTCCGGCCGGCACCCTTGGCGCCGGGGCGGTCCCCCGCCCGGAGGGCGTCCGCCGAGCCGATCCGGGCGTGATCCTCACCGGGCGCGCGGCCGGGTCTCCCCGCGCGGGCTCGACGGGGGGCGGACGGGTCGGGGCCGATCGGTGCCTCCGGGCCTCGAAACCCTCTTGGCCCGGGCCCCGGTCGCCTCGGCCATCCGATCATGATCGCCCCGGTCGCGCCGCCCCCCGACGTGCCGGCCACGAAACCGGACCCGATCGACCCCGCGGCGGTCCGGGCGATCGACTTCCTCGACGGTGAGACGATCTCGAGCGTCTGGCGGACGTCGCGGGGCTTCCTCATCCTGACCAACCTGCGGGTGCTCTCCGTCTGGCACCAGCCGGCCGTCCTCGACCTCGGTCACCACGGGTGGCGGATGGGGCTCACCTTCTTCCTCTTCGACCTCGACACGCCCCGGGTCATCGCCGACCGGTTCGTCGAGGTCGGGAGCGTCCGGGAGGACGATCCGAGCGCGAGTCGGTTCCAGGTCGCCGACCCGGCGGGGGTCGCCGAAGCGATCGCCGCCGGCATCCTCCTCGGGCGAACGAACTGGCAGGCGCGCCGCGCGAAGGTGACGGCCCGCTTGAACGCGCTCGGGTCGACCTCGGCCGCCCCGGCGAAGGAGACCGTGCGCGAGATCGTCCGTGTGATCGTCCGGGTCCCCTGCCCCTACTGTGGTTCGCTGATGGACGAGACCGCCCTGCGATGCCCGGTCTGCGGGGCCCCGCGGAGTCCGGCCCGGTCCTGACCGCTCCCCGCGTTCGGGAGTCCCCGCCGACGCTCCTGGGACCGCGCGGGGTCCGTCTCCCCGGGGGGGCCCTGCGCACCCGGCGAGGGAATTCCGGGACGGAGCATAGGGACTCGCGCGGTCCGGATCGGCCGACCTGCCACGCTTCCCCCGACAGTCCTAGGTAAGTTCCGGCGCTCCTCTGTATTTCCGACGACGACCCCGCGAAAGCTCCGCCACGATCACTGCTTCCGCTGCATCTACACGTGGCGCCCCAGGAAGCGTCGACCGACGAGGTGCCCCCGGTGCAAGTCCCGGCTCTACCGGACACCGAAGATCCGACCGGTTCGCCTCGGGACCGGCCTCGGGATCCGGGAGGTGGTGGGCCCGCACCGGTCGGAGATCCTTCGCCTGACCCGGCGGTACGGGGTGTCGCACGTCTGGATTTTCGGATCGGTCCGTCGCCGCGAGGCCTCTTCGGAAAGCGACCTCGACCTCATGGTACGATGGAATCGCCCGCACTCGCTCTTGGATCGGGCCGGCCTGGCGTCCGATCTCGAGGATCTCCTGGGACGACGCGTCGATGTCGTGAACGAGAAGGGCCTGCACTGGGCGATCGCGCCCCAGGTCGAGGCGGAGAAGGTGTCGTTGTGAGCGGTGCCGAGCGACGGGACCGCTTCCTGGCGGATGAGATCAATGCCCATTTGCGCGTCATCTCCCGCATCGTACGCCGGGGCAAGGCTCGCTTCTCGAGCCCCGAGGGGGAAGAGAGCCGGTACGCGGCCCGGCAGGCCGTGAAGTTGATCGCGGAAGCGGCGGAGAAGCTGAGCGGAGCCTTCGAACGAGCCAACGCCAAGGTACCGTGGGAACGCTTCCGCCCGTTTCGCCGTCGAACGGCCCATCCCGACGACCTGGGGGCCGGATCGGTGGAGATCGACGAGGTCTGGAGATTCATGGTGAACGAGGCCCCTCGCCTCCAGCGGGCGCTCACGCGGCCCGTGTTTCCACCGGACGCGCGGCCAGGTCGCGAGCGTGAAGTCGCTCCGGGTGGCTCGCGCCCGCAACGATAGCGCGGGGCGAGGACCCCGGCTCGGCCGGCCCGGGCGAGCCGGTGACGTGACCCGACGCCCCGTGCCGACGTCGTCGCCGACGACGCGCTCGGCGTGAACGGGAGACGACCGACGGACGGAACGCGAGCCCGGGGGGGAGCGTCGAGGGAGGTACGGACTCGGCCATCGAGGCGGGACGAAGGTGGGTGACCCCCCTTGCCGATAGCCCGGACCGAACGCCCAGCGGGGCCCGCCACGCTCACGGGGAGCCTTCCCGATGTGTAGTCGCGTCAGCACTCAGACGAGGTTTATTCCCGAACGGCCCGTCGGCATCTCGATGACCGCGAACCGAGCGGGCTCGACCCGCCCGGGCGCGGGCGGCCTGCACGCACGGCCCCGCGGCCCGACCCGATCGGGTCGAGCCCGGGGCCCTACAGACCCACCCGGGCCTTGACCGCGCCCCACCGAGACGGGTCGACGCGGGCCTCGCACAGGTCGACGACGGCCCGGAGAGCCGGCGGCGGCAGCCCCGGTCGCACGGCGAGGAGAAGGTCCGAGAGCTCCGTGAGGTTCAACGACGGGAGCATCCAGCCCAGGATCGCGAAGAGTCGGTCCGGTGGCAGTCGACCGATGATCGCGCCGCGCATCGCGGCCATCTGCGGATCCGTGAACCGCTCGCGCATCCAGGGGACGAGCTCGGCCTCCTCGCGGTTCATGTGCGCGAGGTAGCGGACCACGAGATCGTTCGCCATCGCATTGAGGGCGATCCCCGCGGCGATCCGCTGGGCCGGCTCGGTGAGGCCGAGGATCCCTTGGGCCGCCCGGCCGAGCTCGAGCTCGCGCCGGGTCAGGTCGTGGTGCTCCTCGATCAGTCCGTTGACGATCGGGCTCCCCGCCCGCGCGGTCTCGGGGAAGATCGAGAGCTCCTCGTCCTCGGCGTGGTGGTGCAGGATGCAGATCGCGCAGCCGGCCGACCGGGCGATCGCGAAGTCGGTCTCGAGGTCCCGGGCGAGCGCCTCGGTGGCCGCGAGATCGGCGAAGTCGTTCGTCTGGAGCCGTGACGAGAGCGCATAGATCATCGCGCGCAGCCCCTTGTGGATCGGGGTGAAGAGGTCCTCGGTGGCGTTCGGCATGATGGGGGCACCTCTGAGGTAGGGCCCGGCCACGCGGCCGTCGATTATGGACTTGTCGGCGAGCGGCGCTCGACCGCCGCGCGGGCCCCGAGAGGGAGTCCCGGCGGACCCGCCCTTACCGGGGCAAACTACTAAGTCGCGCCGGGGTCCGTCGCGCGCTCGAGGGAGGGTCGACCGACGTTGGAGGCCGTGACACCGGCGTCGGGTCGGCCGGCCCGGGGCTCGCCGTTGGCCTGGCTCGGTCGGCGCATCGTTCGCCATCCCCGCCAGCCGATCCTGCTCTGGATCGTGATCGTCGTGGTCTGCCTCCTGCCCGCCGCGAACGTCGGGGCGGTGCTCAGCGGGAACTTCTCGAACCCCCTCCCGAGCCACGATGAGAGCGTCGAGGCGCAGGACGCGTACGACCGGGCGTTCCCGAACTCCTCCTCGGCTCCGTCCTCGGCGATCGTCCTCCTCGAGGCGCCCGACATCACCGGACCGGTGGGAAAGAACGCCACCCTCGCCCTGACGGACGCCCTCGGCGCCGACGGCAGCCTACGGAACGTGAGCTCCGTCGCGTCCCTCTATTCGGCGGCGGCCGGCTACCTCGCCGGGCAGGCCCAGCTGGGGTGGGGGTTCCTCGGCAAGGCGCTCGCCGGCTCGCCCTCCCTCACTGTGGGCGTCAACGAGACCGCGAGCCTCCTCTGGGGACCGGAGGCCCTGTACCTCGAGAACTGGGAACGGCTCGCGGCGAACAGCTCCTCGCCCGCCGGCAACGCGTCCGACGACGCGCCGGCCGACCAGACGACCGCCGGCGAGCTCGCCGGCCAGGCGAACGCGTCCCTCCTCCTCACGGACTTCTACCCCGCCTTCAACGAGAGCATGAACGCGGGTTGCCCCGCCGCCCGGGCCGGGAACGTCTCCGAGTGCGTGAACGCCGCGGTGGCGGCCGCGATCGGCCCCGCTCTCCCTTCGATCTTCCCGAACCCGTCCGCGGCCCAGGAGGCCGGTATCGTCCTCGCCGACCTGACGGTCGAGAACTATAGCTCCCTCCCGGCGGAGCAGGGGGTCGCCCCACCGTCCTCGGTGCCGAGACCGGGGTCGCTCCCGCCTGGCTCCTCACCATCTGGCACGCGTTCCCGGGCGGAGCCCCGACGTCGGCGGCGGCCGACGCGTGGGCGGAGCACCTCGTCGCCGAGGACCCCCTCGACCGCCTTCCGCTCGCGCTCCCGGACGCCCTGACGAACGGCTTCGTCAACGCCGGTGACAGCGCCACCCTCGTCGTGATCTCCTTCAGCGCCCCGGACACCTACGTCGCGAACGGCTCGATCGTGACGTACGCCGACACGGCCGAGATCACGACCGACGTGAGCCACGTCCTCGCCTCCTCGCCGGCGTTCGCGCCCATCGGGGCGTACGTCACCGGCGGGGCGCCCCTCGACCGCGCGACGAACGACCTCGCCACGTCGGCGCTCGGTCTCCTCCTCGCCCTGACGATCCTCGTGCTCCTCGTCATCATGCTCGTCTACTTCCGGTCGCCGTCCGCCCCGGCGCTCGCCTTCGGGATGATCGGGGTCGCCCTCGTCGCGAGCCTCGCGATGATCTTCGTCGTCGGGAAGCTCGTCACTTCGTTCAACTCGGAGATCGAGTCGATCATCCTCGTCTTCCTGATGAGCATCGGGACGGACTACTCCGTCTTCCTGCTCGCGCGCTACCGGGAGGAGCTCGTCCGGGGGACCCCGCCGGGGGAGGCGGTCGAGACCACCGTCCGCTGGGCCGGGCAGAGCATCGCCACGAGCGGGTCGGCCGTCATGGTGGTCGCGGTCGCGCTCACCCTCTCGAACATCAGCTTCCTCGCCCAGCTCGGGATCTGCCTCTTCATCGCCGTCGCCTTCGCGCTCCTCGTCAACCTGACGGTCCTCCCGGCCCTCCTCGTCCTCGTCGGGCCCCGCATCTTCTGGCCGAACTCGGGGGCCCGGTTCGCCCGCTACGCGGAGCGCCGCCGGGCCAGCGTCGCCGAGCAGACGGACCCGATCGCCCGCGCCGGCGCCGCGGCCACGCGGCGCCCGGTCGCCGTCATCGCCCTCATCCTCCTGCTCTCGGTGCCGGTCGTCGCCGTCGCGCTCCAGGTCCCGGTCTCCTACGACATCACGAACATCGGGCTGCCCGCGTCGAACCCGGCGCAGGTCGGCTTCGTCCACCTCCAGGAGGATTTCGGGTCGAGCTACTCCTCGACGAGCTTCGCGCTCGTGACGTTCGCCGCCCCGATCATGGCCGCGGGCCATCCGAACCTGACCGAGGTCCGCGACGTCGACGGCCTCGTCGGTGCGGTCGGGTCGACCCCGGGCGTCGCCTCGGTCAGCACGTTCGTCGGGACCGGCGGGGCGCCGATCGGCACCTGGCTCAACTACAGCGCGCTGCCGCCGGCGATCAAGCTCGAGCTCAACGCGTCGCTCGGGGAGTACGTCGGCGCCGACGGACGGACCGTGATGTTCACGATCGCCACGAACGCGTCCGGCTATTCCGCCGCCGCCGTCGGGGTCATCGACACCGTCCACGACCGGATCGACGATTACGCCGGCGCGCACGGCGACGTGGGCGCGATCTACGTCGGCGGCGCCGGCCCGACGACCCAGGACATCCAGTCCCTGGTGAACAGCGCGACCGAGGAGATGCTGATCGGCGCCGCCATCGGACTCTTCGTCATCATGCTCCTCCTCCTCGGGTCCGCGTTCGTCCCCATCCTCGCGCTCGGCGTGATCGGCCTCTCCATCCTCTGGAGCTGGGCCGGGACCTACGTCGTCGTCGGCATCCTCGAGAACGAGGCGCTGATCTTCCTCCTCCCGCTCATCCTGCTCATCCTCGTCCTCGGGTTGGGGATGGACTACAACGTCCTGCTCCTGACGCGCGTCCAGGAGGAGCGGACGATGGGCCACCGCGGGACCGTCGCGATCCGCAACGCCGTGACCTACGCGGGCGGCGTCATCACCGCGGCGGCGGTGATCCTCGGAGGGGCGTTCCTGCTCCTCGGATTCACGAGCCCGCTCGGGCTCCTCGCGGCGATCGGGCTCGGCATCGGCTTCGCCGTCCTCCTCCAGGCGTTCGTCGTGCAGCTCTTCTTCACGCCGGCCGTCCTCACGCTCGGCCGGGACGCCATCTGGAAGGGCGGGCGCCGGCCGCGGTAGGCGAGCCCGCCGGCCGGACCGACCTCACGGTCCGGCGGTCGCCGCGCCCGACGGCGCGGGGGGAGGGGCCTCCGGCGACCGGCGTCCGCCGAGGATCGTCAGCAGGACGGCGAGCGAGGCGAGCACGTCGATCCCGGCCGAGAGGAGGAAGAGCGTCGCGAAGGGGATCCCGGCCGCCGCTCCCAGGCCGGCCAGGACCGACGCGACGAGGCCGCCCAGGTAGTACGCCGAGAGCCAGAGCCCGACGGCGCGGCCCCGCTCCTCCGGGGAGGTCAGGTCGGCGATCTCACGGGTCAGCGGGATCTGGAAGAAGACCGCCGCCGGGATCGACCAGATCAGGAAGATGGCGACGTAGGAACGGACGAGGGCGAGACCGACCCAGAGGAGCGCGTAGAGCAGTGGGGCGAGGAGGTAGAACGCCCGCCGATGGCCGACCCCCTCGACCCACCGGCCGGTGGCGGGCGAGACCACCACCCCACCGAGGCCGGCCCCGATCGACAGGAGCGCGAGCTGTTGGGTCACGCTCGCCGGGCCGACCACGCCGAACGCCGCGGGATGCGCCAGGAGGCCGCGGATGAAGAGCGGGAAGAGGGTGTAGACCGTGTAGTTCGCGACGCCCAGGATCGCCGCGGCGACGGCGAGCGGATAGATCGCCCGGGACCGCCGGAAGCGGAGCACCCCTCGCCAGGACGTCCTCGCGCGGGCCCTCGGGATCTCCCCGGAGAGCGCGAGGAAGAGGACCGCGCCGGCGCTGAGGGCCGCGAGGAGCACGAACAGAACGATCGCCGCGGGGGCGTGGGCGGAGAACGTCGTCCCGCCGAGGAGCGGATAGCCGGCGAGGACGCCGAGGACGCCGCCGACCCCGCCCCAGAAGGAGAGGTCACCGAGCCCGTGCCCGGCGGGCCGGCTCGGGTCCTCCGTCACGACCGTCGTCGCGAGCGCCGACGTCGCCCCCAGGAAGACCTGGACGATCCGCACGAGGAGGAGGCTCACCGGGTCGAGGAACGGGTAGACGAGGAAGAGGACGGATTGCCCGAGCACGCCCGCGACGAGGAGCTCGCGCCGTCGTCCCCACCGATCGGAGAGCGCCCCCCACAGGAACGTGGCGAGGATCTGGGCGACGAGAGGGGCGCCGACGATCAGGGTCGCGAGGAGCGGCCCGCCGCCCTCCTGGATCTCGATGATCGGGAGGACCGCGAACAGGACGCCGCCCGAGGCGTTGAGGAGGAGCACCCCGAGGACGAGGCGGCGGAAGGAGAACGGAGCTCGTCGTCCCGACCGGGGCTCGCGCGGCCGGTCCGAGCCGGCCAGGACGGACGACGTCGTGGGGGGCGGTTTCGACCCGAGCACTTGAGCTCAGCGTCCGGGCCGGGGTGGGAGCCCCGAACCCGCCCCGGAACGCGGCGACGCCCGGGAGCCGGCCGGTGCGCTCGAGACGGGCGCCGGCCGAGCGCCCGGGCGCTCCTGGCGAAGGTATATGGTGGGTCCCCGGCGGAAACGGTGGGTGAGGGGAACGGCGCCCGAGCGCGGGCCGGTTCGGTCGCGCTCGGCGCGGAACGATGCGCGGGCGTCGGGGATTCGAGCGACGAGGAAGATCGCTGCTGATCCTCCTCGCGTTCGTCTCCATGACGGTCGGGCTCCTTCCACCGCCCGCCGGCTCGGCCCCCGCCCCGGCGATCCCCGATCGGGCCCTCGTCGGGATTCCGTTCGATCCGGGGCTCCCCCCGCGAGGGACGCTGGCTCCGGCTCGGCCGGCGAATCGTATCCTGGGTTCGGAAAGCTCCGTGGCCTGTTCGGGCGTCGCGTGTTCGGATCCGCCCGTCGCGCCCGCCGTGAGCACCAACTCGAGCCCGACGTTCTACTACGATACCCCGGTGGGAACGGCGAGCGTGGGGAACGACCCGTTCGCGGCCGCCGTCGACCCGGCGAACAATCTGACCTACGTGCTCACTCTGGGTCCCCCCGCGGCCGTCGAGGTCCTCAACGGGAGCGAGGTCGAGGCTCGGATCAGTGTGGGCGGCGTCCCGGAGTCGGTGGTCTACGACCCGGTGGTCGGGTGGATGGCCGTCGCCAGCCGACAGGCCGATGCGATCTACTTCCTGAACGGGACGACGCCGGCGTTCGAGATCGAGGGGGGACCGCTCGACAGCCCGTTCGGGATGGCGTACGATCCGGCCGATCGCTTCCTGTACATCCCGGAATCGGGTTCCGACCCGGGGTACGTCTCGATCCTCACGCCGAACGCGACGTTCCGGGAGGTGGCCTCCGGGCCGTACCCGGAATCGGCCGTCTATGACGCGGCGGACGGCTTCGTCTACGTCACCAACGAGGGTTCGGCGGCCACGCCCGGCTCGGTGACCGTCCTCAACGGGACGTCGGACGTGGCGAACCTGACGGGCAACTTCTCCGACCCGCTGTTCGGCGCCTATGACGCCGCGGACCAGGATGTCTACGTGACGAACCTCTTCACCCTCAGCGGTTCCTCGAACTACACCGTGACCGTCCTCAACGGTACCGAGGTGATCGGGGCGATCTCGATGGCCGCCCCCCCGGAGGGGATCGCGTACGACCCGGTCAGCCGTTGGATCTACGTCACCGATTGGCCGTGGAACACCCTGTCGATCATCGACGGCCTCTCCCTCCTCCATACCGATATCCCGGCCGGGGGAGTGGGGCCGACGATCGGGATCGCGAACGGGACGGGCGACGTCCTCCTCCCGCAGGCCGGCAATACGACGCTCCTCGTTCTCGAGACCGGCGGCATCTCCGAGTCCGGGACCACGATCTCCTCGAACGGGAGGGGGGTGCCGTCCGGCGAGGTCGGCATCCCGCTCGAGCTCACCACCGTGATGCTCGCGTGGAGGGGGCCCCTCCGGGCCACGGCGTCCATCGAGCCGGACGACCTCCCCTGCGCCGGCCCCGCGACGTTCCACGCGCCGGACCTCACGCTCCTCTGCGCTCCGAACGCGACGGGGAACTTCACGGTCTGGGAGAACGTCACCGACGCGTTCCACGACACGGCGTGGTCCGAGGTGACGTTCTCGGTCGCGCCCCGTCTGGCCGCCATCGCCCTCCGCGCGACCCGCCCGAACGGGGCGGCCGTGCTCGCGAGCATCGATGTCAACGAATCGTTCGGCGTGGCGGCGACTCCCGAGGGCGGCGACGGAGCGTACTCGTTCGATTGGACCGTGTCGGGCGAGGCGGGCTCGATGTGCGAGCCGTCGGGCGCGAATTCCACCTGCCTCTTCGCGGAGGCCGGGAACGCCACGCTCCGCGTCGCGGTGGAGGATTCGGACGGGGGCTCGGCCGCCTCCCCGCCGCTCAACCTGAGCGTGTACCCGGCGTTCCAGCTGGGTCCGATCCGGGCCAGCACCCCCGTCGCCGACGCCGACGAGTCCGTGACGTTCTGGGTCGCGACCCAAGGCGGTCCCCCGTCCCCGGCCCAACTGACCTGGAACGGTTCGCTCCGCCGGTTCTGCCGGTCCGCGGGCGACGCCTCCGTCGTTTGCGCCGCCCCCCCGGGCAGCTACGAGCTGACGGCGGTCGGCGTCGACGCGGACGGTTCCACCGCGTCGACCTCGATCGCGTACGGCGTGGACCTCGGGCTCCAACCCGGTCGACCGTTGACGTCGCGGTCGAGCGTCGACGTCGGGCAGAGCGTCACGTTCTCGGCCGTGGTCGGCGGGGGCGCTCCTCCGGTGGCGGTGCGTTGGGCGGGCCTTCCGAGCGGTTGCGCCGTCTCGGGTCCGCTCACCGAGCAGTGCGTCCCGACGGACCCGGGAACCACCAACGTGAGCTACGTTGCCCACGACTCGAGCGGGACCAACGCGTCCGGCGGGTCGCTCGGGTTCACGGTGTTCCCGGATCCCTCGGTGGGCCCGATCCGGGCCGAACCCTCGGAACCCACGTTGGGGGACGAGGTGGTCCTGCGCGCCAGCGTCGCGCCGGGGGCGGGGGCCGACACGTTCACCTGGACGACCTTGCCGCCCGGCTGCTCGACCTCGAACGCCTCCGCCCTCGTCTGCCGGCCGAGCGAGGCCGGTGAGTACACCGTCTCGGTCACCATCACGGACGCGAACGGCCGCTCGAACCTCTCCCGGCCGTTCG
>JASHUV010000109.1 GCA_030039825.1 Thermoplasmata archaeon | reverse complement strand
GGATGCTCGACGACATCGATCTCCTCGCGGCCGACCTCGAACGGGCCGGCGCGTTCCCCCCCGGCTCGACGGCGCCTCGGTCGGCCGCGCGGCCGCCGTTGCTCCACGGCTGCGTCGGCTGCGACCTCCCGATCCGGGACCCGACCGAGACGGTCACCCTCTGCGTCGGTTGCCGAAGCTCGCTCTGCCTCGAATGTGCGGCCGACGCCGCGGCCGAGGGCCACGCCGCGACCTGCGAGCTCTGCTGGGCGCTCGAAGCGGGTCTCGACGCCGACCGGGCGGCGATCTCCCGGACGGCCCCGGTCCGGCCGGTACCGCCCCCGACCCCGCGGATCCCCGTCGTCCCCGGGCCGACGGCGGCCCCCGCCCGTCCATCCGGCCTCCCCCGGCCGGCTCCTCCCTCCCTCTCCCTTCCTCCGACCCCGGAGGTCTCGCCGCTGACGAGCGTCGCCGCCGCGTGGTGGCCGGAAGAAGCCCTTCCGGAGCGGCTCCGTCAACTGTAGTCCGACCGGTCCGGTTCGTCGCCCCCGAACGGGCGGAGCCCGGTCCGGGCGGCCCCCGGAGGGATCGCGTCTAACGGGGTCCGCCCGGAAGACCCTCCCAGTGCGGGGCGACGGGTATTGGAAGGCCCCGTCCTCGCCGGCCCCGGAGGCCCTGGGGGAGGAGGAAGGTGTGGAAGGGGATGGGCAGGAGCATCGCGGCGCCGACGGCGATCGTGACGGCGGCGAGCCCGTAGGCGAGGTGGACCCCGATCGTGACGAAGAGCCAACCGCCGAGGAGGGTCCCGATGAGCCCGCCGGCGCCCCCGACCGCGTTGTAGAGCCCGAGGGCCCGTCCGCGCCCGGTCCGGCCGACGAGTCGGACGAGGAAGAGGGTGCTCGCCGTGCTCAGGAACGCCCAGGTGACGCCCATCAGGGCGTTGAGGACGCTCACCCAGGCGAGCAGGGCGGGGCTTCCGAGCCCGAAGAGGACGTAGGGGACGGTCCACAGGAAGAGCACGATGAGGAGGACCCGCCCGCCGAGCGATTCGAGGAAGACCCGCTTCGGCGAGTGGAGCTCGACGGCGATCCCGGAATGGTAAAAGAGCGCCGTGGAGGCGGCGCTCGCCACGAGGTAGGCGACGAAGACGCCGGCGTCGGAGAAGCGCGCGGTCCGCCAGAGGAAGACCGGGAAGGGGCCGTAGAACATGTCGAAGCCGACGCAGAGCACCCCGAGGGAGGCGAGGAAGAGGACCTCCCGCCGCGGGATCCTCTCCGGTGAGCCGCGCGTGAGGTCGACGACGTTCAGGACGCGGCTGCGGAAGTGGCGGATCCGCTCGACGACGCCGCGGTGGAGGTTGACGAGGTCGCCGAGGCTCCGCCGCTCGAGGCGGGCGGTCGGCTCCTCGATCCACGCCCAGGCGATGGCCCCGGCGAGGAGCGCGAGGACGCCGGAGCAGACGAGCAGGCCCTCCATGGCGTCGACGATCGGCTGGTGGAGGCCGATCGCGAAGAGCCAGACGAGGCCGATCCCCAGTCCGACGGTGGTGCCGATCCCCGAGATGAGCCCGAAGAGGCCGATGTCCTGCGGCCACCAGCGCTTCTGCCGGGTCTCGAGGAGGAGCATCGTCCCGATCGGAGCGCTCGCCGCGGAGGCGAGTCCCTCGACGACGTTGAGCCAGAAGTAGCTGAGGAGGGTGTGCGAGAGCGCGATCAGGACGATCGACGCGCCGGTCGCGAGGAACGAGCCGACGAGGAAGTACTTCCGGTGGGCGACGCGGTCGGAGAGGTTCCCCCAGACGATCGTGAACGGCACCTGGCTCATCGCGCTCGCGGCGACGATGATCGTCACGACGAACGCGGAGGCGCCGAACTCCTGGAGCGCGAGGAGCGGGATGAGGGGCGTCGCGATCCCGTCGGAGATGGCGAGCGGGAGGTAGGCGAAGAACCAGAGGTCGCTCGTCGAGGGGCGGATCGGGGCGGGGGTCTTGATGTCCATCGTCGGCGACGCTCGCCCGGCCTCTCGCGGCGCTCCGACGCGGGCGGCGACCGATAAACCCTCGGATGGCCGCGAAGGGACGTTGCCGTTACGCGGCGGCCGGCGGGACCCCGACGGCCTCGTAGAGCGCGAGGAGGTCCTCCTCGCTCACCCACTCGACCTTCAGGTACTCCCGGAGGAAGGCGTCGCTCGCGCCGATCCGGCGGGCCTCGTCGACGGCGAAGCGGTAGGCCTCGACCTCCGTCGGCCGTCGGACGTAGTCCTCCGACCGGTCGAACAGCTCCATCCCGGCGTGGCGTTGGCGGATGTGGCAGAGCTCGTGGTAGATGTCGAGGTAGAGGATGAGCGCGGGGCTCTCGCGGAGGTGGCTCTCGCCGATCACGATGCAGTCGGAACCCGGCGAGAGCTTCGGCTCCCATCGCCGCGGGACGCCCCTCGGCCGCGCGTGCGGGGCGACGTACATCCAGATGTCGTCCGGCACGATCTCGACGCACGTCTCGTCGAAGAGCGCCTGACGGGCGGCCGGATCCGGCTCGAGCCGGGCGGCGGGCGGGAGGTCGCCGAGACCGGGGAACGCGGCGAGGATCGGGTGCCGGCCGACCGGCAGCTCGCGCGCCACCCGGAAGGCCGGGGGCGCGTCGTCGTGCGTCGCCGGAGGCCGCCGGGAGGGCATCGGGGGGCCGAAGCCGTCGAGCACCTTAAGGCCCACCGCTCCCCGAGGGACCGCGCGAGCGCCGGCCGTCACCGGTGGGGCGAAGGCGAGAAGCGTGGTCCGAACCGAACCCCTCGGCCCGCGCGTACCGGGCGTTCTCGTCGGCCAGGCCGAAAGCTCCGACGGGTCGACCGGGGTGAGCGTCCTCCTCTTCGCGACGGCGGCCCCCACGGTCGTCGATGTCCGCGGCGGGGCGTCCGGGACGTACGACACCGCCTCCCTCGCGCTCGACGCCACGTTCGGAGGTCGTTTCGCGGTCTTCCTCGCCGGGGGCAGTCTCTTCGGGCTCGACGCCGCCGTCGGCGTCCGCTCGGCGCTCCTCGAGCGGGGTCTCGGCGTCGCGCCGTTCGGCAATCCGAACCTCGTCCTGCCCGTCACCGGGGCGATCCTCTTCGACCTCCCGAGGAGAAGGTGGACGCCGGTCGACTACGCCCGGATCGCCCGGCGCGCCGTGGCCCGGGCCCGGCCCGCCTTCCCGGCGGCC
>JASHUV010000108.1 GCA_030039825.1 Thermoplasmata archaeon | reverse complement strand
AGCCAGCGCGCCACGTAGTCGGGGATCGACTTCGCGAAGCGGATCTTCGGGTTGTTCGTCGCCCCGGCGGGCTCGAACCTGAGGTGGGCGAGCTTGCGGACGAGGTCCTTCAGGGGCACCCCGTGCTGAAGCGCCATCGACATCGAGATCCCGAGGGAGTCCATGAGCCCGTTCACCGTCGAGCCCTCCTTCGAGACCCGGAAGAAGATCTCGCCGACGCGCCCGTCCGGATAGAGGCCGACCGTCACGTAGCCGTCGTGGCCGCCGACCTGGAAGTGGTGGGTGAGCGCCTTCCGCTCGTCGGGCAGGCGCTCGCGGGCCGGGCCGCGGGGTCCCGTCGGGGCGGCCTTCCCCTTGCCCGTCTCGTAGGGCTGGGAGGCCTTGCAGCCGTCCCGGTAGAGGGCGACCGACTTGATGCCGAGGCGCCAGGCCTCGAGGTAGGTCTTCTCGATGTCCTCGACGGTCGCCTCGTGGGGGAGGTTGATCGTCTTCGACGCCCCGCCGGAGAGGAACGGCTGGACGGCGCCGAGCATGAGGAGGTGGCCCATCGGCGAGATCGTGCGGTGGCCGCCGGCCGGCGCGAGCGCGCAGTCGAAGACCGCGAGGTGCTCCGGCTTGAGCCCCGGCGCCCCCTCGATCGTCCCCTTCGCCTCCACGTGCTCGGTGATCGCCGTGACCGCGGCCGCGGAGTAGCCGAGGCTCGTCAGGGCCTCGAGCGCGGTGCGGTTGACCATCCGCATCGTCCCGCCCCCGACGAGGTTCTTCACCTTCACGAGGGAGAGCTCGGGCTCGAGGCCGAGCGTGTCGCAGCCCATCAGGAGCCCGATCGTGCCGGTCGGTGCGATGACGGAGATCTGGGCGTTGCGGTATCCCCAGAGCTCGCCGGCCTTGACCGTCTCCCCCCATCGCTGGCGGGCGGCCTGGACGAAGGAGGCGAGACGGGGATCGTTGAGGGGGATTGCGTCGGCGGCCTTCCGGTGCTTCTCCATCACGCGGAGCATCGGCGAGCGGTTCTTGTCGAACCCCGGGAACGGCCCGACGCGCCGGGCGATCTCCGCCGACATGTGGTAGCCCTCCGCCGAGAGGTAGGCGCTCACGGCGCCGGCGAGGGTGCGGCCGGCGTCGGAGTCGTAGGCGAGCCCGTAGTGCATCAGCAGGGCCCCGAGGTTCGCGTAGCCGAGGCCGAGGGGCCGGAAGTCGTGGGAGTTCCGGCCGATCGCCGGCGTCGGGTAGCTCGACGCGTCGACGAGGATCTCCATGGCGAGGATCATGACGCGGACGGCGTCGCGGAAGCGGGCGAGGTCGAACTGCCCGTCGTCGTCGAGGAAGCGGAGGAGGTTGATCGAGGCGAGGTTGCAGGCCGTGTCGTCGAGGAAGAGGTACTCGCTGCACGGGTTCGAGGCGTTGATGCGGCCGGAGTTCGGCGAGGTGTGCCAGTCGTTCGTGATGTCGTCGAACTGCACGCCGGGGTCGCCGCACCGCCAGGCGGCGTGGGCGAGCTGGCGCCAGAGGTCCCGGGCCTTGTAGGTCGCCGCGACGGAGTGGTCGGTCCGGTTGACGGTCTTCCACTCGCCGTCCTTCACGACGGCCTCCATGAACGCGTCCGGGATGCGCACGGAGTGGTTCGCGTTCTGGTAGGAGATCGAGGCGTAGGCGCTGTCGGGGTCGGTACCGTCGAAGTTCGAGGAGTAGCCCTCGCGGATGAGGGCCATCGCCTTGTCCTCCTCGCGGACCTTGCACTCGATGAAGTCGACGATGTCGGGGTGGTCGAGGTTCAGGATGACCATCTTGGCGGCGCGGCGCGTCGTTCCGCCGGACTTGATGACGCCGGCCAGGGCGTCGAAGGCCCGCATGAAGGAGACCGGGCCGCTCGCGATGCCGCCGCCGGAGAGCCGTTCGTGGCTCCCTCTCAGCGCGGAGAGGTTCGAGCCGGTCCCGCTGCCGCCCTTGAACAGCCGCCCCTCGCTCGCCGCGAGCGCGAGGATCGAATCCATGTCGTCGGTGACGGACTGGATGAAGCACGCCGAGCACTGCGGCGGGTGCCGGACGCCGACGTTGAACCAGACGGGGCTGTTGAACGCCGCCATCTGCTGGACCATGAGGTAGGAGAGGCTGTCCTCGAGGAGGGCCGACTCCTCGGGCGTGTCGAGGTAGCCGAGCTCGAGCCCCTTCTGGGCGATCCAGTGGCAGACCCGCCGGATCATCCCGTCGACGGAGCTCTCGCGCCGGCCGTCGATGACGCGGAAGTACTTCGACGCCGCGATGTTGATGGCGTTCTCCGACCAGCTCGAGGGGGCATGGATCCCCTTCTGGTCGAAGACGACGCGGCCGTCGGCGCCCTTGATGAGCGCGTCGTGGCTCTTCCAGCCGACGGTGTCGAACGCGCTCCTCCCTCTCGGGGCGAGGTGCGGGACCGTGATCGGTTCTCTCGTCGAACGTCCCGACGGCCGGGAGGCCGGCTCGCTCGGGGGGGTCGCCACGCGTCTCTTGGATACGGCCATCGCCACTCTCTCCGGAGGGGGTTCGATCGGGGTGCGTTCGCTCGACCGCGGACCGACGGAACCGACTACCACCCGCGGCCCTTCAGGCCGTCCGGGAGGGCCGTGAAACGCCCACTTTCCGAGGGCGTTCCGACGAAGGTTTCAGGGATCCGGAGAGGTCGGGCTACGCGTTCGGGCACCCGATTCAACTCCTCCGAGGCAACGTAAGGAGACCTCCGTATAAGCGTACTCGTTCGGACACGGGACGCGGACGCCGGGGGGGCGAATTCTCGGCGGATCCGGCGCGCGTGAGGGGCGGATTTCACGACGGTGGGGACGCCGCGGGCGGGAGCGGGTGCATCCGCATCGTGCAGGGCATCGTGACGCCGCACTCCGCGCAGTAGAGCCCCTCCTCCGCGACCCAGAGGACCTCGCCGCAGCGCTCGCAGATCCCCGGATCGCTCGGCTCGTACCGGCAGACCATCCTTACCTCATCGACGCGCGGGAACGCGATCGGGCCCACGCCGATGTGCGCGGTGTCCGAAAGAATTGGGACCCCTCCGACGCGTTCGCGCCGGAGGGGCCACCGGTGGGGGGTCCTCCCCGTTCAGGCGTTCTTCATCCGGGTGCGGGCGACGTACCCCTTCTTGTCGAGGAAGTACATGTACCCGTCCGCCCGGGTGACCTTCTCGGTGCCAACCTTGGCCTTGCGCCCGCTCTTGTTGAGCTTGGTCGGGGTCTTCCAGAGGTACCCGTCCTTGCCCAGGTAATACAAGTAGCCCTTCTCTCGCTTGATCTGCTCCTTCCCGACACGCTCGGCCATTTTGGCGACCTCGCCGGCGACAAGGAGAGCCCTCCTATTTGAATGTGCGGGCGGATTCACGAGGAGGAAACCGGTTTTCCCCGTCGGTAGACGCGCCAGGGATCGAGCCCGATCCGGTACGGGACCTTCTCGACGCCGTCGACCTCGAAGACGGCGAGATCGGCGGGCCTGCCGACGGTGATCGTGCCGGCGCGGTCGCCGACGCCGATCGCGTACGCGGCGTTCGTCGTCGCGGCGACGATCGCCTCCGCCGGCGTCAGGCGGGCCGAGTAGACGGCGTGGGCCAGGACGAGGGGCATCGACTCGATCCAGGACCCCGGCGAGAGGTCCGTGCCGAGCGCGACGGGGACGCCGGCGTTGACCGTCGCTCGGCCCGGGCTC
>JASHUV010000107.1 GCA_030039825.1 Thermoplasmata archaeon | reverse complement strand
GACGATCCACGTCGCCGGGCGCAAGGCGCGGGGACGCCTCGCGCGGGCCCTCGCCGGGAAGGCGGCGATCGCGGCCCGGCTCGACCTCGCCGGTCGCCCGGTCGCGCCCGAGCTCCTCGAGCAGTTCGAGCGCCGCGCCCGGGAGATCAGCCACGCGCCGAAGGGCGGCGCGGGCGGCCGGGCCCGACGCTCAGCGCCACTTTACCGAGCATCCGAGGACCGGTAGCTCGGGGCGAGGGATCGGTCGTCCGGAGAGCGCCGCGTCGATGGCGCCGCCGAGGTAGCGCGCCGTGACCGCCTCCGGGCGGTCGTGGTGGTCGTCGATGCGGCCCTGGAAGAGGAGCCGCCGGTCCGGCCCGAAGAGCATCGGGTGCGGCGTCACGAGCGCCCCGTAGGCGCGGGCGACCGACTGGCTCTCGTCGCGAAGATAGGGCATCGGGTAGCCCTTCGAGCGCGCGCGCTCGATCATCCGCTCCATCCGGTCGTCCGGGTACGCCCGGTCGTCGTTCGCATTGATCAGCACGAACTGGACGCCGCGGTTCGCGGTCGCCTTCGCGAGCTCGATCGTCCGTCCCTCCCAGGCCTGCACGTACGGGCAGTGGTTGCACCAGAACGTCACGGCGAGGAGCTTCGCCTCGGCGAAGTCGTCGCGGCGGTAGGTCCGTCCGTCGGTCGCGGGGAGGGCGAAGTCGGGCGCCGGGTCGCCCGGGTGGAGTCGGAAGGTCGAGAGTTCGGCCACGGTCCACGAACCCTCCGCGCTCCTTATCGGTTTCCGAGCTCCGCGAGGCCGGCGAGCCCGGAGCGACGGTGAGGGGACACATTTCAGCGAGCGACCCCCGCCGCCGGCAGGGCTCGGACGACGGGACGATCGACCCCGCGCAGAACCTCGCGCGCGACGAGGAGCTCCTCGCCGCGGGTCGCCCCGCGGCGCGCGTCGCCCGCTTCTCCGCGCCGGCCGTCTCCCTCGGGGTGGCCGACGACGAGCAGGGCCCCGTGGCTCGCCGAGCCCGCGGGCTCGGCCTGCCGGTCCTCCGGAGGCGCTCCGGGGGGACCGGGCTCCTGCACCTGCCCGGCGACGTGGTCTGGTCGGTCGTCGTGCCCCGGTCGGACCCCGGGGCGGCCCGGGGCCTGACCAGGGCGTACGATGCCCTCGGGGCCGGCGTCGTCGACGGCCTGCGGGAGCTCGGGGTGAGAGCGGCCTGGAGCCCTCCCGTCGGCGCGTCCGCCACCTATTGCCTGCTGAGCGACCGGGGACGCGTCCTGACCGTCGACGGCCGCGTCCTCGGGGGGGCCGCCCAGCATCTCACCTCCCGGGCGCTCCTCCATCACGGCGTCCTCACCGCCCGGCTGGACCCGGGACTTCTCGGGGAGATCTTCGGAGTCCCGCGGTCGACCATCGCCGACCGCCTGACGGCGCTCGAGGGCCACGGTCTCGGCGGGTCGGGCGCGGGACTCGCGGCCGCCGTGCTCCGGGCGCTCGCGCCCGGTTGACCGGCGCGCGCCAACGCCGGGGCGTCTCCCCCGCAGTGGCGGCCGGCCCCGGTCCCATCGTCCCGCCAACGACATGAGACATCGGCCCTCTCCCGCGAAGGTCGTGGCCGCATGATCGACCGGCTCCGCCGCCTCCTCGTCGTGGCGCGGGTCCTCGCCGTCCTCCTCCTCGTCGCCGTGGCCCTCGCGCCGGCGATCCCGCCCTCGGGGGCCACCCCCCCGGACCGACCGGGGGGCTCGTCCCCGACGACCGGTCCCGGCCCGATCCGGGAGCTCCCCCGCCCGACGGGGGCTCCGACCTATGACGTGGTGTTCACGGAGACCGGGATCCCCTCATCGACCTACTGGGAGGTCTTCATCGTCCGCAACCAGAGCTTTCCGTTCACGTCAACGGGAGCCGCCGCGCCGTCGACGGCGTCGATCGCGCTGCCGAACGGCACGTACGTCGCCATCGGCGGCGGGGTGGTCGACCGCACCCCGTCCCCCGCGTCCGTGAACTTCACCGTCGACGGACGATCCCTCGCCCTGACGATCGTCTTCACGAGCGCGGCGCCGAGCGTCGACACCCTCATCCTCGTCGAGCAGGGCCTCGGCAACGGCACGAGCTGGGGGGTGAACCTCTCCGGATCGAATCGGAGCGCCACGGTCGAGGGTCCGTTCGGGCACCTCCTCGATTTCGTCGAGCCGGCGGGCACGGTCAACTACACGATGTTCGCCGGACCCGGTTATGAGCCGACCGCAGGCAGCGGCAACAGCTCGCTCACTTGCCCGGGCCCCGGTGACTTCTGTGTCGTCGGGGCCGACTTCACCGGGGTCACCGAGGTCACCTTCCGGGAGAGCGGCCTTCCCCCCGGAACGAACTGGTCCGTCCGGATCCGGTACGGGCCGACCAATTGGTCGACGGGGAGCACGATCGGCTTCCGGCTCCCGAACGGGACCGGGTACAACTTCTCCGTCGCCGCCGCGAGCGCCCTCCCCGCCTTCCCGGACGCCGGCACCTTCAACGCCTCCGAGACGCCCGTGACGATCCCGATCGCCTTCGAGCCGCTCACGCCGGTCGACTTCCAGGAGTCGGGGTTGCCGAACGGGACCACCTGGGCCGTGACGCTCGACGGCCTCCCGAACGCTTCGACGTCGGCGGTCCTCGGTTTCCTCCTGCCGAACGGTTCGGACTACCCCTACGAGGTCGGCCCGATCGCCGGATACGTGGCCCAGCCGGCCGAGGGGAACGTCTCGGTGCCGGGCGGCATCGAGCTCGCCGTGCTCGTGCCGATCCGCTTCCTCCTCGCCCCGTCACCCCTCGGGGCGCGCGCGTCGCTCGACGTCACGGCCGTCCTGGGTCCGGTGTACTCCTGCGTGGCGGGGACGGGGCAGGTCCGCAGCACCGCCCCCTACGAGAACGTCAGCCTGAACGCCACGGCGTGGAACGGCACGGCTCCCTATCGTTTCGATTGGGACTTCGGGGACGGTTCCCCGAACGCGACCGGTGCGCTGGTCCACCACACCTATGTCGGGGAGGAGGACCGAACGGCGGTCCTCACGGTCGTCGACGCGGCGGGCGAGGAGAACGTGACGGACGTCCCCGTGCCGTTCCAAGCCTTGCCCGTGCCGCCCCCGATCTGCCCGACGAACGGATCGTCGTCCCAGGTCGGGCTCACCGGTCCGCTCGAGATCGACCTCGCGATCGCGGGCGTCGCGGCCCTTTTCGTCGCCGTGGCCCTCGTCGTTCGGCGCCGTCGGAAGCCGAGCGCGACGCGCGGGTCCCCCGTCCCGTGACGGGCGGGGCGGGGGAGGCGCCCGTCCCCCGCGGCGTCGCTCACCCGTGCGACCGGGAGAGCGGCGTCGCCGCGATCCAGAGCCGTTCCGCGGCGGAGGCCGCGGCGGCCCGGATCCCCTCCCACGGCTCTCGGACGAGCTTCCGCTCGCGGACCACCGGCGCGCCCCCCACGTAGACCGAATCGATCGCCTCCTCGCTCGCCGAGTACGCGAGATGGGAGACGACCGCCTCCGCCCGCGCCGGACCCATCGTCGGGTGGTCGAGACGGACGAGGGAGAGGTCGGCCGACTTCCCGACCTCGATCGAACCCAGGTCGGCGGACCGACCGAGGAGCTTCGCGCCCTCGACCGTCACGAGGTCGAGGAGCTCCTGCGCCGTGAGGGCTCCGGCGTCCCACCGGTGGTTCTTCTGGAGGAGACCCGCGACGTGCATCTCGCGGAGGAGGGAGAGGGAGTTGTTCGACGCGGCGGAGTCGGTGCCGAGCCCGACGGTGACCCCGGCGGCCCTCAGCTCGACGACCGGGGCGACGCCCCCGGTGGCGAGCTTCGCGTTCGAGCTCGGGCAGTGCGCCACGCCGACGTGGCGCTCGGCGAGGACCGCGATCTCCCGGTTCGTGAGCCAGACCCCGTGGGCGGCGACCTGGCCGGGGCCAAGGAAGCCGATCTCCTCGAGCCAGAGCGGCGGTCGCCGTCCGGTCTTCGCTTCATGCTCGTGGACCTCCTTGCGGGTCTCGGAGAGATGGTAGTGGCACAGGGTCCTCTTCGACTCCGCGAGGCGCCGCGCGGCGAGCCAGGTCCCCTCCCCGCAGACGTAGACCCCCTGGGGGGCGACGAGGGGCGTCACGAGCGGATGCCCCGTCCACCGGTCGATGAAGGCGGCGGCGTTGTCGATCGGCCGCCCGGACTGCGTCGTCATCTCCGGGTCGAGGACGGCCCAACCGAGGAACCCCCGGATGCCGAGCCGCTCGCAGGCGCGCGCGACGGCGTCCTCGTAGTAGTACAGGTCCAGGAACGATGTCGTTCCCGAGAGGAGCATCTCGGCGATCCCGGCGAGCGCCCCGGTCTCGACATCGGCCTCGGTCCGACGGGCGTCGACCGCGAAGAGCCGCTCGAGGAATCCGGACAGGTCGACGTCGTCGGCGACCCCCCGGAGGATCGACATCGCGACGTGCTGGTGGGCGTTGATGAGGCCCGGCAGGACGGCGAGATCCCGTCCGTCCACGATCTCCGCGCCCTCCGTCGCCGCCGTCCCGCCGACGGACCGGAACCGGCCCGCCTCGAACCGGACGTCCCCGCGGATCACCCGTCGCTCGGCATCCTGGGTGACGATGAGGGCGTCACGGACGACGACCGGGGGCGCCTCTGGCACGGTCGGCACGGGCCGGCCCAGCGGACCGGATTACATCCTCTTTGTGCCCGGGGGACCGAGCGCGCGCGACGCTAAAGGGAGGCCCGGGTGTCGCGGAGAGGATGACCGCGCCCGAGCTGGTGCGCCTCGAACGCCGCGGGGCCGTCGCCCTCCTGACGATCGACCATCCCCCGGTGAACGTCCTGAGCGGGCCGGTGCTCGACGCCCTCCTCGGTCGGATCGCGGAGGTCGATCGCGATCCCACGGTCCGCGCCGTCGTCCTCGCCGGTGCGGCCGAGAAGGCGTTCGCGGCGGGGGCCGACGTTCGGGAGATGAGGTCGATGGGACCGGCCGAGGCGGCCCGCCACGGCGGCCGCGGCCAATCGGTCACGGTCGCGATCGAGCGGCTCCCGCTCCCCGTCGTGGCCGCCGTCCACGGTTCCTGCCTCGGAGGGGGTTGCGAGATCGCCCTCGCCTGCGACCTCGTGATCGCGAGCGAGGACGCCCGATTCGGGCAGCCCGAGATCAATCTCGGCGTCATGCCCGGTTGGGGCGGGACGCAGCGGCTTCCCCGCCGGATCGGCGCGGCCCGCGCGCGGGAGTGGATCCTGACCGGGCGCGCCGTCACGGCCCGCGACGCCCAGTCCCAAGGGCTCGTCCTCGAGGTGGTCTCCCGCCCGGAGCTCCTCCCGCGGGCGATCGCGATCGCCGAGGAGCTCTCGGGAAAGTCCGCGACGGCGCTCGCGGCCGCGAAACGGGTCCTCGCCGGGGCCATCGACCGGGCCCTCGCCGAGGGTCTCGCCGAGGAGCTCGGAGAGTGGCAGGCCCTGTTCGCCACGCCGGATCAGAAGGCCGGCATGGCGGCGTTCCTCGCCCGGGCGGCGTGGACCCCCGAGACCCGCAAGCCGGCCTCCCCCGATCGGTGATCCCGTCCCGGGGAGCCCGATCGACCGAGCCGGGCGGAAAGGACTTGAGGGGCGACCGGTCCCACTTCGCTCGCGCCGCGGTGGCTCAGTCGGTAGAGCGGCTCCTTGGTAAGGAGCAGGTCGAGGGTTC
>JASHUV010000106.1 GCA_030039825.1 Thermoplasmata archaeon | reverse complement strand
ACCGGCGGGAGCGCGAGCTCGAGGCCCGGGAGAAGGCCGGGGCGGACCGAGAGGCCGACATCGCCCGGAAGCAGGCGGAGTTCGACCGGCGCGAACGAGAACTCTCCGTCCAGCGCCGGACCGTCTCCTCGCTCGAGGACGAGCTGCGCCTCGCGCGACAGGCCGTCACGAAGCGCGGCGCGGCCGCGCCCCAGTTCTCCCTCGCCTTCGCGGCGGTCCCCGAGAGCCCCGTCGCGCCGCCCGCTCCGTCCCCGCGCCGGGGCCGGTCCAGGACCGACACGATGGGCCCGGGCGTGCCCGTCGTTCCGCTCGCCGAGGCCGGGCCCCTGGCGCCGTCCGCCAGCGGGCGGTACCCGGACCGGGTCCCGACCGGCACCGCGCGCCTCGACGACCTCCTCCGCGGCGGGTTCCCGGCGAAGGGCCACGTCATCGTGATCGGCGACGCCTTCGTCTCGAAGGAGGTCGCCCTCTACGCGTTCCTCGCCGAGGGCCTCAAGCTCGGGGAGGCCGGGGTCATCGTGACGGCCGGTCGCTCCCCCGAGGCGATCGGCCAGGCGATCGGGCTCGTGGCACCGCAGTTCCACGAGTACGAGCAGCTCGACATGGTCCGCTGGGTCGACGCCTCCTCCCCCGGGGCGCCGGGGGCGGAACGACCGAAGAAGAAGGGGACCTTCCGGTCGGGGGGCCCGCAGGACCACGCCGGCATCCTCTCGGCCCTCGTGCAGGCCGCGAACTCGCTCGAGGACGGCACCGCCCGCCCCGTGCGCGTCATCTTCCTCGGGCTCTCCGCGAGCCTGACGCACGGGGACGACCGACAGCGCCTGCAGTTCGTCCAGAACGTCGTCGGCGTCCTGAAGGCGAGGAACGCCGTCGTGCTCTACGCCCTCGAGAGCGGGACCCTCCCCGAGACCCAGCTCGAGACGATCCTCTCCCACCTCGACGGGGCGATCTACTTCAAGCAGGACGCGAACCGGACCTTCCTCTCCGTCCAGGGCCTCGGGGAGGTCCAGACCCGCGACTGGGTCGAGTACCGCGCGACGAACCGCGCCCTCATCATCGGCTCCTTCGCGCTCGAACGCATCCGCTAGGCCGGCCGCACCGGGCGGGAGGGGCGGTGCCGCTCATCCTCGAACCGGAGCGGTGGGCGCAACGGGACCTGATCGCCCTCGCCGAGGGCCAGCAGGAGGGCCTTCTCGGCACGCTCGAGCTCTTCGAGGCGGGGAAGGTGCCGCCGAGCGCGCCCGCGAACCGGGAGGCGGCGATCGAGCTCCTCCGGGCCACCGCGGAGATCTTCGCCTCGGCGAAGCGGTCGGAGTTCGCGGGGACCGACCTCGCCCGGCTCGTCAACCTGCAGTACCAGGCGATGATCACTGTCACGGTGCTCGTCCCCCCGACGGTCTTCGTCGAGCACCTCCGGACGGTCGCCGCCCGGAAGTCCGCGCGCCCCGCCGCCGGCGGGACCTGACGGCCGTTCCGGGGCCCCGGGATCACTCCGCGTCGGCGACGGCGCGGGGCTTCGGGACGACCTTCGGTTGTTCCGCCTCGGTCGGCATCCCGGTCTTCCCGGCGACGAGGTCGCAGTCCTGCCAGTTGACGCCGACGGTGACGCTCGGGAAGGCGACCTTGAGCGTGTAGTTCGCGAGCTTCCCCACCACGAGCCCGCTCGCGCCGACCACGAGGTTCGGGTTCATGACCGACAGGTCCCGCGTCAGGATGACCCGGGTCTCGCCCATCACGATCCGGCGCAGCTCCTCGCGATCCTGCACGTCCGCCCGCCGACGCTCCCGACCCGGAAGCGTTCCTTAAGGTCGACGGTGAAACCGTCCGCGCAAGGCTATTAGACAGGGGGTCGTACGTGCCCCCCACCGGGGCCGATGGTGGAGCGGGGGCGAGCGCACGAAAAGCCCGAAAAGATCGTCCACCTCCGGATCGACCCGAACGACGAGAGCACCACCCTTGAGGACGTCCTCTCCAAGATCTCCGAGCTCCAGAAGCATCACCCCGACCGGGAGGTCTTCTTCGACGGGGACGAGTACGCCATCTGCTCCCGGCCGCGACGCCCCAAGGCCGCCGTCGCCCACTAGCCCCGCCGGCCCGCTCGGCCGGCCGATCCTCCTCCTGAACCTCAAGAGCTACCCGGGGGCGCTCGGCCCCGGGGCGCTCCGCCTCGCGAGGGAGCTCGAGCGCCTCGCCGGGGCCGCTCGCGTCGCGGCGGCGGTCTGCCCGGACGCCCCGGACCTCGCGCTCCTCGCGCGGGAGGTCGGGATCCCCGTCCTCGCCCAGCACTGCGACCCCGACCCGCCGGGGGCCCGGACCGGACGCACGGTCGCCGAGGCCCTCCTCGCGGCCGGGGTCCGCGGGAGCCTCGTGAACCACTCGGAACGCCCGCTCGAGCCGGAGGCGATCGCCCAGGTCGTCGGGCGGCTCCGCGACCTCTCCCTGCCCGCCGTCGTCTGCGCGGGCGACCTCGAGGAGACCCGTCGACTCGCCGCGCTCCGGCCCGCCTACCTCGCCGTCGAGCCGCCGGAGCTCATCGGCGGCACGCTCGCCGTCTCGGCCGCCCGGCCCGGCCTCCTGAGGGACGCGGTGGCCGCCGTGCGGACCGTCTCCCCCGACACGGTCGTCCTGTGCGGGGCCGGGGTACACGACGGGGCGGACGTCCACGCCGCCCTGTCGCTCGGAACCGAAGGGGTCCTCGTCGCGAGCGCCGTCGCCCGTTCCGCCGATCCGACGAGCGCGATCGCCGAGCTCCTCCGCGGGTTCAGCTCCCCGAGCGCCGGGTCGACCCCGCGGTCGAACGCCCGGTAGGCGAACATGGGAGCCCGACGCACCGCGGCGCGCGAGCGCGCCCGACGTCCCCGGACGACGCTTCGCGGCCGGCGCCAGCTGAAGCGGGCCCGGCGCGCCCCCTCCCCGCCGGCCTCCGCCCGTCGGATCCGGCGCAGCGCCCGGGTCGTCCGCCGTTCCCCTCGCCCGTACCGTCCTCCGATCGACGACCGGGAGGAGGGTTTCGGCCCGCTCGACGCGGCGGCCCTGACGCGGGGGCCCGCCCGGTCGCCGATCGTCTCCCCCCGGGCGCCACGGGCGCTCCGGATCCTGATGATCGGGTGGGAGTGGCCCCCGTCGCACTCCGGCGGGCTCGGCGTGCACGTCTTCGAGCTCTGTCGCGAGCTCGTGCGGCTCGGCCACCGGGTCACCTTCCTCCTCCCGTTCGAGGGCGACCGGACGCCGATCGATGGGGTCGATTTCCGGACCCCGCGCGACCCGGACGCCTTCCCCTACCCCGGTGCCTACGCCGTCCACGGGACACCCGGGGGGGGTTGGGGGGAGGCCGACGTCGACCGCTTCAACCGCTGGCTCGCCACGGTCCCCGCGGCCGGCTACGACCTCGTCCATGTCCACGACTGGTTCGGCACGGTCGGGGGGGCGGAGCTCGCCGACCGCCACGGGCTTCCGATGGTCCTGACGATCCATTCCACGGAGTACGACCGCTCCCTCGGGATGCCCTGGGTCGAGATCCTGCGCCGCGAGCAGCTCGGCATCGACCGCGCCGACCGGATCATCGCCGTCAGCCGGCACCTGAAGGCCCAGCTCGTGCAGCGCTACCGAGCGCGCCCGGAGAAGGTCGAGGTCATCTACAACGC
>JASHUV010000105.1 GCA_030039825.1 Thermoplasmata archaeon | reverse complement strand
CGCTCGCCGGGGAGGCCCTCGGCGTAGCGGGAGTGGAGGTCGGAGATCAGGAGCTCCTTGGCGTACGGGGAGAGGAGGTTCTCGGAGGCGATGAGGGGGATCGCGCGCTCGAACCGCCGGGAATGGGTCCGGACGGCCTCGCGGATGGTCCGGACCGTCCCGGCGAGGTCGCGCTCGGACGGGGGGGCGGGGGCGGAGCCCGAGGCGGTCAGAGCCCCCCACCCCCCCGTTGCGAGTGGAACCGACGGGGGCGGCCGGGGTGTCCGCGTCCCCGGAACGGCCCGGCCGGTCCCATATACCTCCCCCGGCTCGGAGCGACACCGTGAGCGCGCCGGCCGAGTTCCGACCCTGGGCCCGTCAGCGCCACTTCCCGATCTTCTACCATCACGTCGACATCCTCAACCATCTCAACCACGCCGCCTACTTCCCTTTCATGGAGACCCTTCGCTGCGACTACTATCTGCCGGTCCTCGGCGAGACCGACCCGGCGACGCTCGACATCATCCTCGCGGAGGCGACCTGCCGCTACCTCGCGCCGGTCCGCTACGGCATGGAGCTCCTCGGCGAGGTCGCTCCCGCCCGTCCGATCGGCCGGACGAGCTTCTCGCTCCTCTACCGCTTCCGGGACCCGGACGGGGGTCCGACGGTCTTCGCGCGAGGGAGGACGGTCGTCGTCTGCTACGACTACGCGGAGAACCGGAAGAAGGAGATCCCCCCGGACCGCAAGAGGCGGCTCGAGGCCGATGCCGTCGACCCGGCGTCGGAAGGGTGGGCCTGAGGGCGCGCTTCCAGTGGAAACCGGGGGGTGGGGCTTCCCCGTGCTAGCACTACTTCGGGGGTTTGAGGACAGCACCTCCGTCCCGTCGAGTGGAACCGCGTCCGTTCATCGTCCGGGAGCGGAAGCTTCCGGATGCGGCCGCTAGCTGGCCCCCGGTCCCGACCCTCTGCCGACTGGTTCCCCGGCCTCGATCGTTGGCTCCATCGGTTCGATCCGTGCTTCGAGGTCGGCGTCCGCTACCGAGATACCCAGCGCAATGCACGCCACTATCTGGCGGGACTCCTCCTCCCCGGGGCCCGCAAGTCGATGGAGCCGATCGGAGCGCGCATCCCTGACGCCGAAGGCGATCGGCTCCAGAACTTCCTGACCGACTCCCCCTGGAACGCCGAGGCGGTCCAGCAGCAGCTCGCGGAACGGATTGCCGAGCAGTTCGGGAATCCGAACGCGGTCCTCGCGCTCGACGACACCACCTTCCCGAAGCAGGGGAGCGCCTCGGTCGGGGTCGCCCACCAGTGGTGTGGTGCCCTCGGCAAGACGGCCAACTGCCAGGCCGGCGTGACGCTGTACTATGTGCTTCCCTTCGACCGGGAATCTCGGGAGATGACGGGGTTCACGGTGGGCGCCCGGCTGTATCTGCCGAGGCCGTGGGTCGACAACGGACCGCGGCGAGTGAAGGCCCGAATCCCGTCGGAGGTGACCTACGAGGAGAAGACGGGGATCGGCCTCGGTCTGATCGACCGAGCCCGGGCCGCCGGCCTTCCGCATCGGGCCGTGCTCGCCGATGCGGAGTATGGTCGGGCCGGGGAGTTCCGCCAAGCCCTGCGCGATCGCGGGGAACCGTACGTGGTGGGCGTGCAACCGCACTCGACCATGGTGGCCCGAACGGGAGAGGCACCGATTCGGGTGGATCGGCTGATCGAGGCGGTCCCGGCGAGCGAGTGGCGCTCCGTGGTCTGGGCGACGGGGACGAAGGGGCCGATGACCGTCGAGCTGGTGCGATACCCCGTGGTGGTCTGGCATCGAGGGAAGCGAACGGAGGAGGAGGGGACCCTCCTCCTGGAGCGACGGACGAACGAGACCAAGGCGTATCTGGAATGGGGAACCGGCGCGCTTTCGCTCACGGAGATGGCGCGGTTGGTGCGTTCGCGCTGGCCGATCGAGTTGGGGTATCGGCAGATGAAGCAGGTGCTCGGGCTCGATCACTTCGAGGGGCGGACGTGGACCGGCTGGCATCACCACATGACGATGGTGGCGATGGCGCAGGCGTTCCTGGCGACGGTGAGAGCCGAGCGCGGGTCGAGAGGGAGTCCGTCACCGAGCGTCGAGCAGGTCGCGGAGGAGATCCACGCGCGGGTGGTTCAGCGGATCCTGGAGCAAGCGGAGTCAGCGACGGACCCGAAGGTTCGAGAAGAACGGATGAACCGGCTCTGGGCGCTGCACGACACGCCGCTGACGATCCGCGGGGGCCGAATCGTCATCCCCGACCAACCGCCCGGGGCGGCCTCTCACGGTCGGCGCGCCCGAGCGAGTTGACGAACCCCCGAAGTAGTGCTAGACCGCCCGGGCCGGGGTCGCCGCGTCGAGGCGCCCGAGGCGGACGAGCTCGGCGAGGATCCGGTCGGCCGACTCCGACGGCGTCATCGTCGCCGCGGCGATCGTGATCTCCGGCGACTCCGGGGGCTCGTAGGGATCGTCGACGCCCGTCATCCCCCGGATCTCGCCGGCGCGCGCCCTTCGGTAGAGCCCCTTGACGTCCCGCGTCTCGCAGACCGACAGCGGCGTGTTGACGTAGACCTCCACGAACGGGCCGATCTCCTCCCGGGCCCGGGCGCGCGAGGAGCGGTAGGGCGAGATGAGCGCGACGATCGGGATCACGTCGTTCCGGGCGAGGACCTTCGCGACGTAGGTGACCCGCGCCGCGTGGGTCTCGCGCGCCGCCCGGTCGAAGCCGAGGTCGGCGGAGATGCCCTTCCGGATCTCGTCGCCATCGAGGAGCTCGACCCGCCGGCCGGAGGCCCGGAGCCTCGGGAGCAGCTCCCGGGCGATCGTCGTCTTTCCGGCGCTCGGCAGACCGGTCAGCCAGAGGCAGAAGCCCCGCGACGGCGGGACGGGGGGAGGCGTGGGCGCCGCCGTCATCGGGCTAGGGGGCCCCCGGCACGGCCGGGCGGCTCGGGCCCGCCGGCAGGGTCGGGGCCGTGCCGCCCTCGGCGGGCGCCGCCGCCCGGAGGTCCTTCCAGGAGAGCCTCAGGTC
>JASHUV010000104.1 GCA_030039825.1 Thermoplasmata archaeon | reverse complement strand
TGCATGCTGTCGGACTCGACGACGTAGGCCGGCGGCCAGTTGCCGGTGTAGGCGTACAGCGCGACGAGCATCAGGACCACGATCGCGAGAGCGATCGCGGGTTCGAACCAGACCGTGTCCCGGGCCCGGTAGAAGACCGGGCGGCGGACGCGGTGGAGAAGGCCGGGCGGAGGCGGGCCCGCCGTCTCCTCCTCCGGGGCCGGCTCGCTCGGGGCGGCCGGGTGGGCGGCGGTCCGGGGGCCTTCCCAGGAGGCGATCGGCCGGCGGGATCGCGACGGCGCTCGAGGACTCCGGCGGCGCGGCGGCCCGGACGGTTCGTCGTCCTCCTCGCCCTCCGCCGGTCCGTCGTCGGGCTCGTCGTCCTCCGCCGTGCGGCGGGGCATGTCCGCGCGTCCGCCCCCGCGGCCCTTAACCGTTCCGATGGACGCGCGGGGCCCTCCGGAGGGCGACCTCGACCGCGCCCCGCACGACGAGGAGCGAGAGGAGGAAGAGGGGGACCAGGGCGACCTCGTCGAACGGCCAGTAGAGGCCGGCAGCTTCGCCGGCCCAGAAGACGGCGAAGGCGAAGAGCATCGACGTCGCCCCGAGCCGGAGGAGGGGGACCTTGATCCGCCGGATCCGCTCGTGGACGAGGGCGGCCGTCGCGACGAGCGCCGCGCCGCCGATGAGGGCGCCGACGATCGCCGAGCTCCCGTCGCCCGCGGCGGCGAGCGCGAGGAGGACGATCGCCGCCTCGGTCGCCTCGACCGCGCCGACCGCCACCCCGCCGGCGAAGGAGGCGTGACGGCCGGCCCGCGAGGCGTCCGACGGTGGCGGTGCCGCGGAGCGCGCCCGACGGTACGCCCGGATCGTGCCGCGGAAGAGGAAGACCCCGAAGGCGACGAGCGTCGCGGCCGCCCCGCAGAGCAGGGCGGCGCGAGGCAGCGCGAGGAGGGCCGCGCCGGACCCGAGCGCGAGGAGCGCGATCGCCGCGGTCCCGACGATCGCCCCCATCGCCCCGTGCCGGATCGTTCCCGCCTCGGCGCCGAGCGCGAAGACGACGGCGACGACCTCCGTCATCTCCACGATCGTGATGACGAGGGCGACGAGGAGCGCCCCGAGGTCGAGGACGACCACGACCCGTCTCCCGCGCGGGAGCCCTCCCGCGACCTACGCCCGCTCGTCCGGAGGGAGGAGGTCGGGGATCCCCTCCTCGATCGGATAGTCGGCCGGGCAGGCCGAGCAGTGGAGGGTGCCGCGCTCGATCTCCTCGCCGACCTTCTGGTCGACCGTGAGCGTCAGCGTGCCCCGGCACACCGGACATCGCAGGATCTCGAGGAGGTCGGGCCTCACTTCCCACCGTCCTCGACGAGGCCGTAGCCGATGAGCCGCCAGGCCGTGAGCTTCCGGGAGATGGCGACGCGGCCGCCGTGGAAGACCGTGACCGGTCGGCTCAGCGAGAGCTCGACGTCGTCCCCGCGGGCGCTCGTCACCTTGCCGGCGGAGACGGTCGTTCCGACCGTGACGCCCAGGAGCTCGCTCGTTCGGATCTTCTCGACCTTGGTCTCCCGCTGCGCCCCGAGCACGCGGTCGAGGAGCGTGGCGCGGAGCCGGAGCTTCTGGGTGACCGGGGGTAGAGTCCCGACGGTGCCGACGAGCCGACCGGTCAGGCCGTCGGACTTCGCGAGCGCCGGGTCGAGCGTCGTCCCGATCGCCGCGAGCCCGCCCGGCGCGAGCTCGGCGAGCTCGCGACCGCCGCTGTAGAGCGAGGCGATCCGGGTCCGAAGGGCCTCGGCGCGTCCGTCGGCGAGGCCCGGGTAGCCCGGCCGGATCTCGATCTCGTCGCCGACCTTGAGCTTCCCCTGGACGAGGGAGCCGCCGAGCACGCCGCCGCGCAGGGCCGAGGCTCGCGTCCCGGGCTTGTTGACGTCGAAGGACCGGGCGATGTACATGAGCGGGGGCTTCGTGGGGTCCCGGACCGGCGTGGGGATCGTCTTCTCGATCGTCGCGATCAGGGCATCGATGTTGACCTTGTGGTTCGCCGAGACCGGCACGATCGGGGCGGAGGCGATCGGCGAGCCCTTGAGGAACTCGACGATCTGACCGTAGTTCTCCTCGGCCTTCTCCTCGCTCACGAGGTCGATCTTGTTCTGGACGACGACGACCTTGCGCACGCCGATGATGTCGAGCGCGTAGAGGTGCTCCTGCGTCTGGGGCTGCGGGACCTTCTCGTTGCCCGCGACGAGCAGGAGGGCGCCGTCCATGATGGCGGCACCGGAGAGCATGGTCGCCATCAGCGTCTCGTGCCCGGGGGCGTCCACGAAGGAGACCGCGCGCAGGAACGTCGCCTTCCCGCCCTCCGGGCAGGCGTCGTCGGTCCGGAACGCGTCCGGCTCCGGGAGGCCGGGGCATTTGTAGAACGCGGCGTCCGCATAGCCGAGCTTGATCGAGATGCCGCGCCGCAGCTCTTCGGAGTGGCGGTCGGTCCACTCGCCGGTCAGCGCCTGGGTCAGCGTCGTCTTGCCGTGGTCGACGTGCCCGACCAGCCCGATGTTCACCTCGGGCTGACGAGGGACCTTCATGCCGCGGCGACGAGCTCCGCGAGGGGCTTCGGGCCCCTCTTGTCGACCACGAGGTTGATCTGGACGGTCTCCTCGCTCACGGCGCCGCCGCGGAAGGTCCGTCGCTTGCGCATCCCTCGCCGGGGTGCATGGAAGCCGAACCCCTCGCCCACGAACACCCGGACCTGCCGGGCGCCGGGGATCTCGGGACGCAGCGGGAAGCCGCTCTTGTCCGTGCCGCCGGCGATCCGGAAGGTATAGCCGGTGAGCCCCACGAGCTCGCCGCCGATCGACTCGCCGATCCGCTTGCCGAGGAAGCCGGCCGCCTGCGGCTCGGTCACCGTCCGCGCGTACGACGTCGCCGCGTCGGCGATGACGAGCTTGAACTCGACCATGAAGGGACGGACCGGCGCGCGCCAGCGGACCTCCGTTTAAAAACCTTGCCTCGCGGAGGGCTGGTGTAGTATCCCGGAATTACTTGCTCTCAGAGGACTTGGGGAGTGGGGTGCGAAAGCTCTCCCGGGCCGAGGTGCACTCGATCCTGCGGGAGCTCGCGCACCATCG
>JASHUV010000103.1 GCA_030039825.1 Thermoplasmata archaeon | reverse complement strand
TCACCGACATCCGCGCGCGGCGGCGTCGCCACGGGCGTCCGCGCGGCGAGCGTGGGGACGATGTCGACGACGACGCGGGTCCTCGCGTACACGCTGAGCGTGTCCGTGACCTCGATCTCGAGGACCGCGGTGGTGTTTCCGGGGGTCAGGGAGGTCAGGTTGACCTCGAGCGTCAGGTTGAACGGCGCGCTCCCGCTCGATGGGAGCAGGGCCACGGTCCCACCGGGGACGCTCCCGACGACGGAGGAGCGTAACGCGGAGGAGGCCGAGAATCGGTCGACCGCGATCGTGGCGGCGTACGACCGGGGCGAGGGTCCCGCCTCGGCGAGGAGCGTCGGCGGCGCAAGGAGGTCGAAGGGGACGTTCAGGACCGTCGCGTTCGCGCCCGAGACCGTCTCGCGGACCGGCGCGGGCGCGCTCGAGTTCCAGGCGGTGAGCCCGCTCGCGGGGGCGCCGTCGATGGAGTTGTTCGCGAACGTGAACTCGTAGGGCGGGACCGGGCCCGGGGTGCTGTACACCTCCTCGTAGTCCGTGTAGTCGAGCGACGTCCCGCTGCCGCAGGTGTAGGTGTTCTGGATGGTGAAGGCGCTCCCGCCGGTATCGGTGGTGTACGTCCAGACGGGAGTCGACTCGGCGGCGGGAGTCACGGCGAAGACGAGCTCCTGCTGCGCGTCGAAGCTCATCGAGAAGACGTACTCCGTCCCCGGGGTGAGAGCGAGGACGTTCGCGTCGTAGTTGTACGAGGCCGCGCACGGGCTCGTCCAGGAGTACGCGAGCCCCCAGGTCCCGTTCGAGTTCGTGAACCCCAGCTGATCGTACGACCCGCCGTCGTCCCAGTCGGACATGAGGACGTAGTAGAAGGCGCCGTTCGCCTCGGCGTCGTCCGCGGGGACCTCGATCTCCGTCGAGAGATCGGTCGCCGAGAGGTCCGCGCCCTCGTACTGGGCACCGGCGTAGAAGTGCCCCGTGTACGCCGTGCGCCCGGCCGGGACGGTGTCGGGGTGAACCGGCGCGACGGCGGTGGCGGGTGGCCCGAGGAGCGGCGCGGCGGAAGGAGGCGCCGCCAGGGCTCCCGAGGGGGCGAGCGGTGCGGCGGGGACCATGAGGGAGCTCGCCGCGAGCAGCAGGACGAGCGCGATCGGACCGACGACCGGCCGCGAGGATCGGGGAGCGCCCTCCTCCGGTGGGCTCATGCCGACCGGTGGAGGCGCGGGGCTCCGAATGTAGGTTGCGGGGGTCGTCCCGGGACCTCGGCGTCGAGGGGAGAGGGGTCGAGACGGTCGGTCGCGCGATCGATGCGCCTTCGAACCGTGCGAACGCTTATGGGTCCGACCCGGCTGCTCGCCCCGATGGGCGACGACCGGTCCCCCGGCGAGCCGCTCGACGCCCTCCTCAAGGGCACGCGGGACCTCCTTCGGCCCGAGGAGATCGTCCAGGAGGCGACGCGGGACATCGTCAAGGACGAGATCCGGCGCCATCTCGAGAAGACCCTCGCGGACGACCCGGAGCTCGCGAAGGACCTCCGCGAGGCCGTCCGGGCCCTCCTCGAGGCCCGCGCGACGGAGTACGCCGCGCTCCTGCGGGTCGGCGCCTGCACGGCCCGGCTCGGGCTCGCCGCGCTCTCCCCGAAATTACGGGAGGCCCTGACGAAGGACGTCGTCGACCTCGTGAGCCGAGAGCTCGGCCAGATCGTCGAGCGGTCCCTGTGACCGGATCCGATCTCCCCGGACGGTCCGCCCGATGACGCTCGCGGCCGACGCCGTCCGGATCTACGAGGTCAAGCGCGTCGACGTCGAGGGGGCGATCGTCATCGACGGGTTCCCCTCGGTCGGGCTCGTGAGCTCGATCGTCGCGAACTACCTCATCGACACGCTCGGGATGGAGCAGATCGGGATCGTCGAGTCCCCGTCGTTCCCCACGGTCTCCCTCGTCCGCGACGGGAATCCCCAGCACCCCGTCCGGATCTACGCGGGGCGTCCCCCGGCCGACCGGGGCGGGCGCATCGCCGACCGCATCGTCGCCTTCGTCTCCGAGTTCCACCCGCCCCCCAACCTCGTCCACCCCCTCTCCACCGCCATCCTCGACTGGGTCCAGGAGCAGCGCTGCGCCCTCGTCGTCTCGCCGGAGGGCCTCGTCGTCGAACGCCCCTCCCGACCGGCCCCCCGCCACCCGGGGAAGGGCCAGAACCCCCGCCTCTCCGACGTCAAGATCTACGGCGTGGCGAGCACCCGCAAGGCCCGGGAGCTCTACATCGAGCCGAACATGAGCCTCTTCACCGAAGGCGTCGTCACCGGGATCGCCGGCGTCCTCCTCAACGAGGGCCGCCGCCGCGGCTTCGACGTCCTGACCTTCCTCGCCGAGGCCCAGGCCGACTACCCGGACGCCCGGGCGGCCGCGAAGGTCATCGAGGCGATCAACAGCATCCTCTTGCGCACGCCGCTCGACCCGGTCCCGCTCTACCACGAGGCCGAGCGCATCGAGCAGCAGCTCCTGCAGATCCAGCGCCGTGCGGCGGAGAAACCGTCGACGGAGTCGCCGCTCTCCTCCTCGGCCCCGATGTACCGCTGAACGGCCGGACCGGTCCGGACCTACGCGTCGTCGTCGGGGTCGTCGGGGAGGTCCGCTTCGTCCTCGGCCTCTTCCTTCTCGCGGGCATCGTCCGCCCGCCGGGTCGGATCGAGGACGAGCGGGTTCCCGACGAACTTGCCGTGGTGGAGGCGGTAGACCGTGTCGCACGCCGCCGCCGTGTTCGGGTCGTGGGTCACGATGAGGAGGGTCGTGCCGGACTTCTCGCTCACTTCCCGCAGGAGGCGTACCACGGCCTTCCGGGACTTCCGGTCGAGGTTTCCGGTCGGCTCGTCGGCGAGCAGGACGGAGGGCTTGTTCGCGAGCGCCCGGGCGATCGCGACGCGCTGCTGCTCCCCCCCGCTCAGCCGGGAGGGCCGGTGCTCGGCGCGCTCGGCGATGCCGACGGCCGCGAGGAGCTCGTCGGCCCGCGCGCGCCGCTCCGATCGCGGGGCGTTCGCCGCCTCGAGCGCGAGCTCGACGTTCTCCCGGGCGCTCAGCGCGGGGAGCAGGTTGAAGGCCTGCATGATGAAGCCGACCGCCGTCGCCCGGTAGCGCGTGAGCTCCGCGTCGGTGAGCGCGGTCAGGTCCTGGCCCCCGACGACGACCTCGCCCTTCGTCGGGACGTCGAGGCCGCCGACGAGGTTCAGGAGCGTGCTCTTCCCGCTCCCGCTCTCCCCCCGGATGGCGACGCGGGCCCCCTTCGGGACGTCCAGGGAGACCTTCCGGAGGGCCCGGACCTTCTCGGCCTCCCCCCGGGCCGGGAAGGTCCTCGAGACGTTCTCGAGATGGATCATCGGAGCGGCGACCTCACTCATGGCGCAGCGCCTCCGCGGGCCGTGACCGGAGGGCCCGGACGATCGGGTAGAGGGAGCCGACGAGCCCGAAGGCGATCGTCACGACGATGCCCAGGAGGAGGACCCCCGGGGTGATCGAGAAGCTCACCGTGCCGAGGAGCCGGCTCGCGAAGAAATTGCCGCCGAACCCGCGGCCCCCGGAGGGCACCGCGCTGCTCGCGACGACCTGGGCGACGCTCGGTCCGATCCAGACGGTCGCGAGGAGGCCGATCGGGAGGCCGAAGACCGAGAGCAGGAGGCCCTCCGTGACGAGCTGGGCGAGGACCCGACCGTTCCCGAATCCGATTGCCTTCATCACGCCGATCTCCTTCGTGCGCTGGGCGGAGACGAGCGCCATCACGACGACCATGATCGCCGCTCCGACCGCGAGCGCGGCCTCCGCCTCAAACTGGGTGCTCGCGAGGACCGAGTCGATCGACGAGGCGAACCCGCCCCCCGCGTCCTGGCTCGGAGCGGAGACATCGTAGTTGCTCCCGAGGATCGTTCGGAGGTCCTGCACCGCCGAGCTGAGGTCCGAGGAGGCGCCGACGAGGACGTAGAGCAGGTTCGGACCGCTCGCGGCGAACGCCGCTTGAGCCGCCGGGTACGGAAGGACGATCCCGCCGCCCCCGAACTGTGTCCCGGTACTGAAGATCCCGACCACCGTGAAGCCGGTCCCGTTCACCGAGAGCGCGCTACCGGGGATGAGACCGTGGTCCGACGCGTAGTCCGATCCCACGAGGGCCGAGTGCGAGTTCTCGTCGGCCGCATCGAGGTCGCGGCCGGAGGTGATCGTGAGCGTGCTCTCTCCCCCGAACCCTCCGAAGAGGCCGATCCCGGCGCTCGTGTCGGTGTCGATGCCCTGGTAGAGGGTGAAGTTGCCGCCGCCCCCGGACGGGGGACCGCCCCCGGTCGGAGGGCTCCCCGAGAAGTTCGCCCCGGGAGCTTCGATGAGGATCCGTTGGACGCTCGTGACGTACGGCGCGGTATCGACCTTCGAGGCGACGCTCCCGTTCATGTGGGTGCTGAACGAGAAGCCGGAGCTCCCCGCCGCCTGAACGGTGATGACATCCTGGAGGGCGGCCTCGGCCTTCGAGATGCTCGCGCTGATCCCGGTGTTGATCTGCGACAGGATGAGGAACGCCGAGAGCGCGATGCCGAGGGCGACGGCGACCCCGATCGTCCGCGCGCGACCGCGGGTCACGTTCCGCCAGACGCGGGTTGCGATCGACATCCGTCCGGGCCGCGTTCCGAGGGCGA
>JASHUV010000102.1 GCA_030039825.1 Thermoplasmata archaeon | reverse complement strand
TCCGCGTCGGTGATCGGCCGGTCCCAGCCGTCCGAGGCCGGGGTCCCGGCCGTCGCGGAGCCGCTCCCCGAGCGGCCCCGCCCGAGGAGCAGGGCGACGACGGCGCCGACCGCCCCGACACCGAGGAGGAGCTCGAGCGGGGAGACCGAGAGCGGCGGGGACGGGACGGCCGGGGGCGAGGGCCCGGTGACGGTGAGCGCGATCGAGGCCGAGGCGTTCCCCCCGCCCTGGTCCCCCACGACGAGACCCACGTCGTAGGTCCCGACCGGGAGCCCCACGCACGAGGCGGGGGAGAGCCCGCCGGCGTGGCATCCGGCCGGGAGCCCGGTCCAGGTGGTGCTCTCCACCTCGGTGCCCCCCGTGACCGTCGGCGTCACGGCGAACGACCCCGGGGCCGGCGCGGAGGTGCGGTTCGCCGCGAGGAGGACGGTGATCCGGGGGACCACCTGGAGCGCGAGCGGGGTCGCGTTCACCGTGGCGTTGGCGAGATCGGTGACGGTGACGTTCACCGCGACGGTCCCGGACGCCGTCGGGGTGCAGGCGAGCGACGGGGCGTTCGCGGCCGCGCAGCCGGTCGGGAGGTCGCTCCAGTCGTACCGGAGGCCGCCCGCGCCGCCGACGGTCCCCGCCGCGAGCACCACCGAGGCCCCGACGTCCACCACGCCCCGGGAGGCGGTCAGGCCCACCGAAAGGTCCGGGTCGACGGCGAGGTCGAGCCCGGGCGAGCTCACCCGCTCGGCGTTCGCATCGGTCACGCTGACCGAGACGAGGGCCGGACCGACCGCCGTGAACGTGCAGGCGACCCGGGGTCCGACCGGGGTGCAACCGGTCGGCAGCCCGGACCAGGCGACCGAATCCCCGCCGGCGCCGCCCGCGATGAGGGCGGTGAGCGCCATGCTCTGGCCGAGGTCGGCGACGTCCCGCGGGGCGTCGAGCGTCACCGTGAGCCGGGGGGAGACGGTCAGGGAGAGCGACGGCGGGGCGTCGGTCGAACCGTTCGCCTGCGTGAGGAGGACCCCGACCACCGTCGCGCCGGCGCCGGTCGGCGTGCAGAGGACCCACGGCGCGTCGCCGCCCGCGCATCCGACGGGCAGGCCCGACCAGGAGAAGGCGAGCGGCGGGTCCCCCCCGCTGACGGTCACGGAGAGGTTCACCGTCTCGCCGACGTCGATCCCGGGTCCGGGCCGGACCGAGAGCGGACCGGCGCTCAGGGGGAACGGGACCCGGATGACGAGGGAGTTCGAGGCGACGACATCGCCCTGGGCGTCCCGCGCGTAGGCGACGAAGGTGAAGTTGCCGGCCGCGCCGGCGGTGTAGCGGTAGGTGGTGCCGCTCGCGCCGCTCAGGAGGCTCCCGTCGAGCGACCACCCCGTCCCGAACGGCGACACCCCGCCGGAGGTCGCCACGGAGAGCGTCGTCGTGTTCCCGGGCAGGACGACCGTCGAGGACGCGGTCAGGACGACCCCGGTGATGAGGACGGGGTTCGTCTGGAACCGGAAGCCGATCGACGCGTTCCAGAACGAATCGTTCTGGCCCTCGACGTACTGCGGCCCGTCGCTCGCGCCCTCCGTGGCGTCGAACGTGTGGCTCGTCGGATCGGTCGGGGCGAGGTCGATCGTGGGCGGGGAGGTCGAGTCGTAGCAGGTCTGGCCGCCCTGGACGTTGTTCCACTCGTCCGACCAGCCGACGAACTCCGAGACGTTCGCCCACGCCGGGAAGTCGAAGGTCACCGTCGGCATGTGCTGGTAGTCCGGGCAGGAGGTGGCCGACGTGTTCACGATCTCGGTCATGGTGCCGGTGTAGTACCCGTCGCCGTTCGACGGGCCGGTGGTCGTCACGAACTCGGTCGCGCCCGGGTCGGGCTGGTCCCCGCACACGACGTGCGCGTGCCGGGTCGTCAGGTCGTCGAGCCCGAGGCAGGCGAGCTTGTCCGTCGGCAGCGATCCGTTCAGGCGGACGAGGTCCCCGGCGGAGAGCGTCACCGTCGGATCGCAGTCGACCGGCCCGGGGTTGTCGTCGACGCCCCACACCTCGCTGAGCTCCTCGAGGCCGGAGTTGCACCCGGGCCAGTTGTCCCCGACGAGGATCTGGTACCAGTCCCCGGTCGACGAGAGCAGGTTGAGCTCGTACCCGACGGGGTAGGGGTCGTTGACGAGCGGGATCTCCTCCGAGAGGGAGCCGACCTCGGTCAGCGCGGCGGTCCCGTTCAGCTCGACGAGGCTGCTCCCGATCTGGGTGTAGAACTCGTCGTTCATCGGCTGCTCGGGGCGTGGCACCGCGGCGAGCGGGGCGGCCCGCGCGTCCCGAGGGAGGGTCGGGAGGAGGAGCGGCCGAGGGAGGGCGTGCTCGGGCGTCGGAGCGGCCGCGGGAGCGCTTCCGGCGCCGCTCGCCGCGGGGGCGAGGAGCACCGCGAGGAGCACGGCGACGCCCGCGACCCGCGCGAGCCGAGGGCGACCGACGCCGCCTCGGGGTCCCATGCCCCCTCCTAGGTCGGCCTCTTGATATAGGCCCGACGCCGCGGCGGCCCCCCGAGGGACCGCCCTCGCGCGGGTCGGGCGGGCCGCTCCCGGCTCAGCGGTCGCGCCGGTCGGCGCGCTTCAGCAGCCGCTCGGCCCACGGTTCGTGGGCGAGCTCGGCGCGCGCCTCGTCGGAGAGTCCGGGGCGGCGGAGGTCGAGCCCCTCGAGGGTCCGGACGATCTCGCGGGAGACGAGCCAGTCCCGGTACCACTTGGCGTCGGAGGGGACGACGAACCAGGGGGCGGCGGCCGTGCTCGTCCGCCTCAGGACGTCCTCGTAGGCCTTCCGGTACTTCGACCAGAGCGCCCGCTCCTTGAGGTCGGTCGCGCTGAACTTCCAGTGCTTCGACGGGTCCTTCAGGCGGTCGGCGAGCCGCCGGATCTGCTCCTCCGGCGAGATGTGGAGGTAGAACTTGAGGATCGTCGTGCCCTCCTCGACGAGTTCGCGCTCGAAGTCGTTGATCTGCTCGAACCGATCGCGGAGGCGCTCCTTCGGCACGAGCTTGTGGACGCGGACGACGAGGACATCCTCGTAGTGGCTCCGGTTGAAGATCGCGATCTCGCCCTTCCCCGGCAGCGCGGCGTGGACCCGCCAGAGGTAGTCGTGCGCGAGCTCCTCGGGCGTCGGCTGCTTGAAGCAGGCGACGCGCACGCCCTGCGGGTTCACCCCCTCGAAGACCTTGCGGATCGTCCCGTCCTTCCCGGAGGCGTCCATCCCCTGGAGGACGACGAGCAGGGCGTGGCGGTGGTCGGCGTAGAAGCGCTCCTGGAGGCGGTCGAGCCGCGCCGTCGCCCGCGCCGTCTGGGCGCGTGCCTTCGCCTCCGACGGGGCCCCGCTCTCCGGGGGGGTCGTCGGGACCTCGTCGAGGTCGATCTCCTCGTCGGGGGCGACCTTCCCGCGGCCCATGCCCGGCCCGGAGCCGGCCGGGGGCATTACGGTGGCGCGCCGGTCAGATCGAGAGCTGGCTCGCGTCGCCCAGGACGAACGTCCGGCCCCCCTCGGGGCCCGGGCGCTCGCCGATCCGCGTTCCCCGTCCCACGATGCTGTCGGTGATCGTCCCCGGCAGGTCGACGACGACGTCGTCGAGCAGGATCGAGCGGCGGACGGTCGCCCTCCGGATGATCCCCCCGTCGCCGACGCTCGCGAACGGCCCCACGGACGCGCCGGCCTCGATCCGCACCCTCGCCCCGAGGACGGTCGGGCCCTGGACGGTGACGCCGTCCTCGAGGACGGTGCCGGGCCCGGCCCGGACCGGGCCGATCACCCGGGCCTTCGGCCGGACCTCGGCCCGGTTCTCGAAGTACGGCGGGGACCGGCTCGCGAGGATCCGCTCGTTCGCCTCGAGGAGGTCGGCGACCTGGCCGGTGTCCTTCCACCAGCCCCACAACCGGACGACCCGGACCCGGTGGGTCCGCTCGTTCAGTCCCCGGATGGCGTCGGTGATCTCGAGCTCGCCGCGGCGCGACGGCGTGAGCCCCCGGATCACGTCGTGGATCTCCGGGGTGAACAGGTAGACCCCCACGAGGGCGAGGTTCGAGCGGGGCGCCGTCGGCTTCTCCTCGATCGAGAGGATCCGCCCGTCCCGGTCGAGCTCGACGACCCCGTAATGGCTCGGGTGCTCGACGGGGGTCGCCCCGACGACGGCCGAGACCTCGCCGCCCCGGAAGGCGTCGAGGTACTCCTTCGGGCCCTGCTCGAGGAGGTTGTCGCCGAGGTACATGAGGAACGGATCGTCCCCGAGGAACTCCCGGGCGACGATGACGGCGTGGGCGAGGCCCTTCGGCTCGCCCTGGACGAGGTAGGTGACCCGCAGGCCGAACGCCGAGCCGTCGCCGATCGCTTCCCGGATCCCCTCGGTGATCGGCCCGAGGATGATCCCGACGTCGGTGATCCCGGCCTCCTTGAGGTGCCGGAGGCCGTAGACGAGCATCGGCTGGTTGGCGATCGGGATCATGTGCTTGTTCCCGTTGAACGTGAGCGGGCGGAGCCGGGTCCCGTGGCCCCCGGCGAGAAGCAGGCCCTTGAGCGGCATCCGGGGGTCCGGCGCTCTCGGGAGCCCCGGGACGGATTAACCTACCGGGGGCGAGGACGCCCCGGGGGCCGAGGCCCCCGGGGAAGGGGTTGGCTCGGGACGCCGGGGCGGCTCACGGGAGGCGACGCCGCCGGGAGGCCTCCACGCCGAGGAAGCCGACGGCGAGCGCCGCGAGCGCGACCGCGATCAGCCAGGGGCTCACCGTCGAGGGCCCGCGCGAGCCGGTCGGGGTGACCGACTTCGGAAGGCTCACCGGTCCGGTCGAGTTCGAGCCGCCACCGGGCGTCGTGGAGCCCCCGCCGCCCGGGCTCGAGCTGCCCGAACCGCCGGAGGTGCCGCTGCCGCCCGTCGAGCTCCCGCTTCCCGCGCTCCCGCCGGAGGATCCCGTGCCGCCCGAGCTCGTCCCGGAGCCGCCCGTGGCCGAGCTGCCCGAGGAACCGGAGAGGGTCGGCGGACCCGTGACCGACGGGGCCTCGTCGCTCGACGGCGCGGCGGGCCGTCCGACCGCGTCGATCTTCGACCAGGTGGACGCCGACGGCAGCGGCGCGGTGCTCATCCCCGCGCTCTCCGAGACGGCCGAGTTCGTCGCGACCGGGAAGCCGCTCCCGGCGACGACGGCCTGGGTGGTCGGCACCGCGGAGGTCGTGTCGGGCATCACGCGCGCGAGCGCCGGCGGCGCCGCGGTCGGGACGACCGGCGCCTCGGCGGCCGGGACGATCGCGAGCCCGTCCCAGACCACGTAGGTCGTCGAGCCGCTCGTGCCCTCGGTCGTGTCGAGGATGTAGCCGGTCGCGGTCGTTCCGTTCGGGAAGACGATCTCCTCCGAGCCCGCCACGTCGAAGGTGAAGGAGAGCGAGGAGGTCGTGTTGAACGAGCTCCCGCCGTTGTTGAAGGAGCTCGTGTTCGACGAGCCGATCGAATAGGCCTCGGCGTCGGAGTAGACCTCCCACCCCTGGCTCGTCGCCGTCGTGTTGGCCGTCCAGTTCTCGCCGACGCTCACCGGGGCCTTCACCATCGTGACGGCCGGGGAGAACGTCGCGGAGAACGCCTCCGCGACGTAGCTCAGGTAGCGGTACCCGTAGGTCGTGGAGATGACGGTCGTCGTACCGTTCGCGTTGTTCGTGTAGCCGGGCCAGTGGTAGTAGATGACCGTCTCGTTGACGAGCGCGGCGACCTCGAAGTTCTCGTTGAGGAGCGCGAGGCTGCCGTTCGCCCACGTGTAGTTCGCGTAGGCGATGTAGACCGAGACCTCGACGATGTGCTCGTAGAACTCGGCGGTGACGTTGACGAGCGGGGCGGTCGCGCCGCTCGCGTAGGTCCCGACCTTCGGGAGGCTGCCGGTCACGACCGCGAGCGCGGTCACGTTGTACTCCCAGACCGACGCGATCTCGATCGAGCGGGTCGTGGCGTTCGGGGCCGTCGCGTTGACGACGCTGAACGACTCGTACACCGCCTGGCTGCCGACGACCTCAGCGACGTCGTCGATCCCTTGGCTGAGGTTCGCGCTCGTCAGGCCGAGCGCGTTCGCGTACGACCCGTAGAACTGGTCGAGGCCGCTCACGTTCTCGTAGGCGCCCCACGCCCACACCCCCGTCGACGCCGTCGACGGCGTGCCCGCGGCCACGGCCACCGGCGACGCGCTCGCGAGCGGCACGGCCGCGAGCAGGAGCGCCGCCAGCACGGCGAGGAGGAGGGTCCCGCGGGCAAGGACCGGGGTTCGTTCGGCGATCGGGCGGCGCACGGACGGGGGTTGAAGGTTCAACGTCCCACCACCAGGGGCCCCCGAGGCGGTCCGGGGGTATGCGGAGGGAGGCAACAGAGGGCCGGCCGATTGTTTCGGAGGGATTTATTAGCCCGGACATCGACCGCCGACGGTGGCCGGTCCGGCGGCGAGCGAGGACCCGATCACGGGCCTCTTCGACCTCACCGACCGGGTCGCGGAGGCCGGCCCGAAGATCCGCCGGCTCCTGCTCGCCACGGCCGCGGTGATCGCGGTCTTCCTCGCCATCCTCGTCTACCTCCTGTTCGAGGCCCTCCGGGGGAGCCTCCTCCTCGTGGTCCTCGCCCTCGCGGGGGTCGCCCTCGGCGGCGTCGCGCTGACGCTCCTGTCCGAGAGCGAGAGGTTCTACGCCGGGTTCGCGGAGCGGCACCGGCGCCTTCGCCTCCTCCAGTTCGCGGAGCCGAGCCCGCGGATCCCGAAGGGTCCGACCCCGATGCGCCGGCTCGCCCGGCACCTCGCCCGCTCGAACCCGCGCGTCGCCGAGCTTCTCGCCGCCCATCCCGAGGCGCTCCGGATCCGGACGCGCCGCACCGCCGACGACGACGAGGTCGAGTTCGCCCTCTCGATCGTCGCCCCGGCGGGCCGGGCCCGCCGATGGCTCGGCCTCGGCGACCCGGGCTTCGTCATCCTCGCCCAGGTCGGGCCGGAGGCCCCGACCCCGGAGGACCTCGACCGGTTCGGGCGGACCGCGGTCGGGGTCGCGCGCAAGCTCGGCGGTCGGCTCCGCCGGGCGATCCTCCTGAGGCTAAGGTCCGGACCGATGGACGACGCGGTCTACGAGCGCGCGGTCCGGCACCCGGTCGAGGTCCCGGGCGGACCCGCCGTGCCGATCGAGGTGATCACCGAGCTCGACGACGGCACCTACGACCTCGTTCCCCATGTGATCGGCGTTCCCTAGGAGCCTCGGGAGGAGGCACGCCGCGGGGCCGGGCGAGGTCGGGGTGAGCGCGCGGCCGTACCGGGGCGTCCGTGTCTACGCGTTCATCGCGCTCGCCCGTCTCTTCCACGCGCTCGACCTCGACCTCGAGCAGAAGGACCTCCTCGAGCGGGCGCCCGAGCGCATCGTCGCCCCCGCCCACCGGATCTCCAAGGAGGAGATCCTCCACGCCATCCGCTCGAACTCGCACATGACCGAGAAGGTCCTCGCCCACCTCGTCGATGAGGGGTGGGCCACGGTCGCGCGGGACGAGCGGGGCTACGACCTGCGCATCACGGTCGAGGGGGTCGAGCATCTCCGACGGTACTACGGACTCTACCGCGAGCTCTACGCCCGCGAGCTCGACGGGCACTACCGCTACACGGGCCCGCCGCCGTGGCTCCGCTGACCCGGGCGCACGAGCCTCGGCAAAGGACCATAAGGCCGACGCGTGTGGGGGGCCCCGCTCGGGCACCGGGCAGGGTCCTGACCACCGTGACCAGTTCGACGGCACCGGCCCATCGGGTCGCGCGCGCGGACGCCCCGCCCCGCGCCCCGCCCGCCACGCCCCGCCGAGGGCGCCCCGGGCCGAGCCCCTGATATGACCGAGCGCGAGCTGTCCGGATCGACCCGCACGACGAACGACGTGAACGCCCCGCTCCCGGCGGGGCCGGCCGCGGAGGCCGCCGCGCCCGCGACGGTCCGCCGGAGGCCGGCGCACCTCGCGCTCCGCGCGGGGATCGTCGTTGTCCTCGCCATCGTGATGCTCGTCGCGGCGTACCAGGCCGTCGGCGACGCTCACGCGACGCCGAGCGTGATCCCATCGGTGTCGGGGCTCGCCCCCCTCTCGGTCACGATTGGGTCCTCGGCCTCGATCACCGCCACGATCTCGGGCGGGATCCCCGTGACGTCGGTCGTGGGCTCCTATTCGGGCTACCTCGTCTTCTGGTTCCCGGGGCAGTCGAACGCCTCCGGAGGCCTCGACTACCTCTCCCAGGACGTCCCGGCCCCGATGGGGTGCTCCGCCTACGTCGATTCGGTCTGTCCGTTCTCGACCACGGTGACGTTCACCCACGTCTACGACGCGCCCGGTTCGTACGACACGTCGATGACCGTCTACGACGCCGCCGGCGACTACGTCATCGCCACCGACCTCATCACCGTCGCCCCACCGACCGTCACCCCGCACCCGCTCGCGACCCCCTCGACCGCCCCCGTGGACAGCCCGATCACGTTCAGCGCCACGAGCACGACGAGCCCGACGGCCTACGAGTCGGACACCTTCGCCTACCTGTGGAACTTCGGTGACAACAATTCGACCTGGGGCGGCGTCGTCTCGCACGCCTACGACTTCGCCGGGAACTACGTCGTCTCGGTCACCTCCTACGACAACCGCACGGGGGCGGTCGGCCGCGCCTTCCTCACGGACGTGGAGGTCACGGACCCCTCCCCGCACCCGGTCATCACCTTCGAGACGGCCGGGAGCCCCCCCGGGAGCTTCCCGGAGGACACGACGGTCGCCTTCTCGGCCGCGGCGACGACCGACGTCGCCTCGAACCTGCCCCACCTGCGCTACTGGTGGAACTTCGGGGACGGGGTCCTCGGCGCCGGGATCACCACGAGCCACAACTACACCCAGACCGGCGTTTACACCGTGACGCTCACCGCGATCGACCCGTCGGGGGTCGAGGCGAGCACGTCGGCCCTCGTCACGATCACGAATCCGCCCCCTCGGGCCGGGATCTCCTCGACGATCCCGAGCACTACGCGCGCGGGGAACATCGCGACGTTCGCCGGGGCGGCCTCGACGGACCTTCCGACCCAGCTCCCGCTCCTGAACTACACCTGGTCGGCCGGCACGACGGCGACCACGGACATGCCGACCTCCTACGGACTCGTCGGCCGGGCGGGGTACTTCTCACCGGGTACCGACCCGGTCGGGCTCACGGTCAGCGATCCCGAGGGGCTCACGTCCGGCGCCGCCACGAGCGTCGTCGTGACCCCGACCTCCCCGAACGTCGGCATCACGGCGATGTTCACCGTGGCCAACATCACCGTCTCCGTGAGCGGGACCGCCGGCAACACGATCGTCGCGAGCGTCCTCGAGGACGGCCACTCGGTCGCGTCGGGGTCCGTGACCCGCTCCTCGAACGCGAACCCGGACTCCTTCACGCTGAGCGGGGTCTCCTTGGAGCTCGCCGACCAGGACCTCGTCTCCGTCGGCTACGCGTCGACCGGCCCCGCCCCGACCGGGTCGAACCCGATCACCGTCACGTTCACCTTCTGGGGGGACGCGAGCCCCTCCTGCGCGCCGACCTCCGTCTGCCAACCGGTCGTCGACACCGGGACGCTCGCCGGAACGGGATCGACCGTGAGCGCGAGCGCCTCGGCGGCCTCCGTCGGGCGCCTCGTCTTCCTTCACGCCCAGGTCTTCTCGCCCGAGAGGACGAGCCTCACGACCTACTTCATCTTCGGCGACGGGACGAGCACGACCGTCTCCACGCCGGCCCCCTCGATCGCCGAGCCCACGGAGCAGTTGCTGACCCTCTCCCACCGGTGGCTCCCGTACGGCGCCTACGGCTTCGAGGTCGAGACCGTCGATCCGACGGGCCTCAGCCATCTCGCGGTCATCCCGGTCCTCGAATCGTACTCGGCGAGCGTGACGGACGTCGCCCCGACCGTCACGATCACGAGCCCCTCCTCCGAGGTCCAGGAGCCGCTCCAGACGCTCTCCGCCTCGGTCGCCTCGCAGGACTTCGGCGGCAAGAACTTCCTCGTGATGTGGGCGTTCGGCGACGGGGGCTCGACGGGGAGCCTCGCCCCCACGGCGGGCACGGTCAGCATCACCCATGCCTACCAGTACTCGGCGACGACCTACGCCCTCGTCGCCTCGGTCTCCGACGGGGCCCTCGGGTTCACCTCGGAGAACTGGACGTTCTTCACCGTGAGCGACCCGGGACCGGTGCCGGTCTTCACGATCCCCTCGAGCGTACCGGAATGGACGGCGCTCTCCGTCAACGGGGCGTCGAGCCTCGAGTACCCCGGCGGGCCCGCCGGGACCGGCCTCACGTACAACTGGACGTTCGGGGACGGGATCCCCTCCGACGCGCTGCGCGCGTCGGGGCCGTCGGCCGCCCACGTCTTCACGCGCGAGGGGACCTACTCGGTCACGCTGACGGTCACCGACCAGGAGGGCAAGTCGGTCTCGCTGACCCAGCCCCTCACCGTCACGGACCTGCCGATCTCGGCATCGCTCCCGCCGCGGACGGTCACGGTCGACCAGTTCTCGGTCTTCGCCCCGACCGGCATCTCGGCCTCCCCGACCGACTCGGCCCTTTTGACGGGGAGCTGGAACTGGGGGGACGGGAGCCCGCTCTCGACCGGCCTGAGCGCCGGTCACTCGTTCGAGTCGCCCGGGACCTACACGGTCACCGAGACGCTCTCCGCCCCCGGCGGAACGAGCGTCGACACGATCACCGGCACCGTCGACGTCATCGACCAGCCGATCCAGCTCGCCTTCCCGTACGGAGGGTTCACGGTCTACGGCGAGAACCACACGACCGACCTCACGGCGACCGTCCTCGGCTCGGCGTCGGACGCCGCCGGCGGGGTCACGTTCACCTTCACCTTCGCCTTCGGGGACGGCTCGGGCCAGACGGTCCGGGAATCGACGACCTCGCTCTCCGACTCGGCCGGGCACGTCTTCACCGGCTCGGGCAGCCCGTACGTGGCGGTCACGGTCTCCTCCTCCGCCGGGAGCTCGGCGAGCGCGAACGTGACGCTCATCGTCGTGTCGAACTGGGACGGGAACGGGCTCCCCGACACTTACGCCGCGGGCGTGCTCGGGGCCCCGCTGAACGACCCGTCGAGCGGGACGGGGCTCACGAGCTTCGTCCAGTACTTCCTGCTCGGAGGCAACCAACCGAACTCCGACTCGGGGGGGCTCACCGAGTTCCAGCAGATCTTCGGGACGGTCACGGGCTTCGTGACGAACCCGCTCGACCCGAACGTCGCGGGCGACGGGATCCTGAACGGGGACCACCATTTCGTCGACTCGTTCACCTCCACGACGACCGACCAGTTCTCGGGGTCGGGCAGCGTGGAGATCCCGAACGTCGAGCACCCGGACGACCCGCAGTCGGTCGTCTCGGTGTCCCTGTACTACGAGATCGTCAGCGCCGATCCGACCTCCCTCTCGTTGAGCCTCATCAACGAGGCCGACCCCTTCTCCCCGCAGACCTACTCCCTCGGGAGCGCGACGGCCGTCGTCGGGAACATGACCCTGATCTCGAACTCGCCCGTGACCGGCGCGATGAGCAACGTCTCGGGGCTCTCCCTGGCCGAGTTCGAGCCGGACACGGACTGGTACTTCGCGGTCTCCGGGGGGTCCGGAACGATCGAGAGCGCGTCGATCCTGATCGCCTACTACACGAACCCGAACCTGGCC
>JASHUV010000101.1 GCA_030039825.1 Thermoplasmata archaeon | reverse complement strand
ACGTGAGCACCCCGGGCCCGAAGCTCCGACGCCGCCCGCTGATCCCGCTCCGGGGGGATGAGCTCCGATGAAGTTCCGGACGGTCGCGGTCGTCGTGCTGCTCCTCGTCGCCGTCGTCGCCGGCTACTTCGTCGCCGCGGCGAACGGGCTGCCGACCCGGACCTTCTCGACCACGACGGCGCTCGCCGGGACGGTGCAGACGACGTTCACCTACTCCGCCGAACTTCGCCCGAACACGCTCTTCTCCGAGAACCCCGTCGGACCGTCCGCCGGCGACCTCTTCCCGGCCCTCGTCCTGTCGATCGACTTCGCGTACACCTTCACGCTCAGCGTCAGCCCGGCGTCGAACATCTCGGTGAACCCCGCGGCCTCGCTCGTCGCGAGCGCGCCGGCCTGGAACCTCACCCTCAACGCCACCCACGCGCCGCTCGCCGTCTCCGACTCGGTCGGCGGCGTCACGGCCTCCGAGTCGGTCGACCTCAACATGACCGCGGCGCTCCGGACGTTCGCGTCGATCGAGAACGAGACGCAGTACCCGCCGACGTGGATCGACCTCGATTTCGCCTCGAACGTCTTCTACGTGGTCGCCGGCGGCGGCCAGTCCGTCGGCCACGTCTTCGCCCCGGTCTACGACCTACGGATGTACGCCGACGAGATCGTCCCCGGGAACCGCACCTTCACCTCCTCCTGGAGCGCGAACGCCACGGCCGCCGCGCCGAACGGGGCCCGCGGCACGGACCTCGCCGCGGCCGTGGCGGGGCTCTCCCTCGCGGTGCTCGGGATCCTCCTCCTGAGCTACCTCGAGCTCCGGCCCCGACCGGGGCCGGCGGCCCCGATCGACGAGGAGACGCGGCTCGACCGGGAGGTCGGTCCTTACCGGGAGGCGGTGGCGGAGACGATGTCCCTCCCCCACAAGGAGAACATCGTCGTGATGCGGGAGTTCATCGACGTCGTCCGGGCCGCCGACATGCTCGGGAAGCCGATCCTCCACCTCCGCAACGACGCCGAGGGTCAGGTGCGCCACCTCTTCTACGTCGTCGACGGGGCCGTGCAGTACGTCTACCTCCGCGGCGTCGCGCCGACCGCCACCGCCGCGAGCCCCCCGACGAAGCCCCGTCGACGCCGGCCGATCGAGGAGCTGACGAGGCTCCTGCGGGAATAGGCGCCTCGCGGCCCGGACGTCGGCTCACCGCTCCCGGGCGTAACGGGCGTGGACCGCCCCGCACGCGTCGCAGGCCATGACCTGCCAGACCCCGCGGGGGGTGCGACCGGGCTCGGAGACGAGGCGCGTGGCGACCCGTCCGCACCATCGGCAGGGATAGGTGGCGCCCTCGACGGCGAGGGGAGGGAACGCCTCCTCGTCGGTCGGGACGGCCCCGCAGTTCCAGCAGGTCCAGCCGCCGGACTCGCCGGGATGGAGCGTGTTCATCCCGCAGGAAGGGCAGGCGGGGAAGAGGGCCCCGGAGCTCATGAGGGTCCGGCCGACGCGCCTCGCGGGTCGAGGGTCATGGCGATGCGCGAGCGGTCCCGGGAGATAGACCCTGTTCCCCCTTCCGGGCGGGACGGGTCCACGCCGCGCCCGACCGATGGTGTTTAAGCCGCCGAACCCCGTCGCGCGCCCCGGTCCCGGGCCGTCGGAGGCCCGCGGTACATCGGACGATCACGGGCGGGCCTGTAGCTTAGTCTGGAGAAAGTACCGGCCTTCTAAGCCGGCATCCTCGGGTTCAAAGGCCCCGAGGGGGAGGAACCCCCGGGGCGGAGGCTCCCGACAGGCCCGCTTCCTCCTCCCGCTACCGGGGGGATCGGCCGAGGATCTCCCGGTCGCAGTTGCGGCAGAGGAGGCCGTGGGGTCCCGGCGGGAACTCCTCGCCGCACATCGGGCAGGTCGCCCGCGCGTCGGCCTCCGCGAGGAGCTCGTTCATCCGGCGGCGCAGCGCCGGGATCTCGACGGGGCTCATCGCCTTCGCCGCCGGCGGCGCCGGGCCGCCGGTCAGGGCCTCCCGACGGAGCCGCCATCGCCCCGTGTCGGGGTCGGTCTCGAGGAGGTGGTGCTCGGCGAGCAGCTGGATCGCCGCCCCGGCCTCGCTGCCCACCGACGGGAGGTCCGGCCGCGCCGACGGCTCGATCTCGGCGATCATCTCGAGGAGGCGGGCCGCGGAGGGGGGGAGGTTCGAGCGCCCGATCAACCGGTCGAGCGCCCAGGCCGAGCGCGACGGCCAGGGGATGCGGGCGCTCTCCGGGAAGCGTCCCGCCCGCGGATCCGGGCGCAGCACGTCGTCGACGAGGTCGAGCTCGAGGCGCAGGCGGTCCTGCGTCCCGTAGAGCTCGAGGGCGACCCCGAAGGGGACGTAGCCGCCCAGTCGGACGGTCTCGACGAACCCGGCGAGCGTCCAGGGGCGCCGCACCCCGCCCTTCGGGAGGCCAAACCGCTCCCTCGGGAGCCATCGCGCGATCATCCGCTCCGCCGGCCCGACGGTGGGGGCGAACTCGGCGGGGCCGTCGGGCCCGAAGCGCAGCCGCCGGAACGGCCGCAGGAACGCCCAGGCCGTGGCGCCCGCCGATTCGCTGAGCCGGATCTCGGTCCGCTCGAACTTCGCCTTCGGGTCCGAGAGCGCGGCGAAGAGCCCCGGGTACTTCCGGTCGTCCACGGTCACGGCGAGGCGGGCGAGCGGGGGGACCGAGGCGGCCCGGTACGCCCGGAGCGCCCTCTCGAGCTCCGCCCGGCGCGCGGGGTCGAGCGCGGGGCCCTCGGGCCCCCGGGCGATCTCGATGAGCGTGGCGACCTCGACGGGAATAGGCTACCCCCTCCTCGACGCGAGAGAAAGCTCGTAGAGGCTGATAAAGCGGCGGGCGGTCGCCTCGATGGAGGAGTGCGCGCGGACCTCGGCGAGTCCGGCGGCGGCGAGCCGACGACGGGTCGCGGCGTCGTCGACGAGCTCGCCGATCGCTCGGGCGAGCGCCCCGGGGAGGAGCACCGGCACGAGCCGGCCCGTCCTCCCGTCCTCGAGGATCTCCCTCGGCCCGCCGAGGTCGGAGGCGAGGCAGGCGGCCCCGGACGCCATCGCCTCCAGGAGCGCCACGCTCGAGGTGTCGGAGGTCGAGGGAAGGACGAAGAGGTCGCTCTGGGAGAGCAGGGCGGCCTTCTCCTCCTCCTCGACCGGACCGAGGAACCGGGCGCAGCGCGCGAGCCTCGGGTCGTCCCGGAGCCGGGCCGCGACGGTCGCCGCCTCCGGACCGCTCCCCCCGATGAGGGCGACGAGGTCGCGGCGCTCGGAGGCGTCGCCGACGGCGTCGAGGAAGCGGAGGATCCCCTTGTCCTTCGTCAGGCGTCCGAGGTAGGTGACGAGGGGGGGCCCCGCCGGCAGTCCGGTCCGGGCCCGCCAGTCCGGGTCCGCGAGGCCCGGCCGGAACCGGTCGACCTCGATGCCGTTCGGGACGACCTCGATCGCCCGCCGCCACGCCTTGCGGGCGTGGCGCTCGAGCGCGGCCTTCGCCTCGCCGGTCGGGGCCGTCGTGACGTCGCAGCGCCAGTACGTGCCGAGGGTGTAGATCCACGCCGCCCGGAAGAAGAGCCGGACGGGGAGCGTCCCGGGGAAGCTCTCCCGCATCGCCCACACGTTGGTGTGGAACGTGCCCACGAGCGGGCGGCGGTACCGCCGCCCGGCGAGGAAGCCCGCCGAGCCCATGATGCCCGGCGTGTGCAGGTGCACGATGTCGGCGGTCCGCCCGGCCCGGTCGGCCGCCACGCTCAGGAACGGCGCCACGGCCCACCGGTACTCCGGATAGAGGGGCACCGGGACGCTCGCGCAGCGGACCACGGGGATCCCGGCGTCCCCGTCGGTCGCGGGGGAGATCGGTCGGCCCGGGTCCGGCGCGTAGACCCGGACGGAGTGGCCGAGCCTCACGAGCGCCCGGGCGAGCGCCGCGGTCTCCTGGGCGACGCCGTCGCGCTGGGGCGGGAAGCTCTCGGTGAAGAAGGCGATCTCCATCGCGACCGGACCGCTAGGCGAGCTGCTGGAACGCCTTCTGGAGGCGGCCGAACTCGGTCGCGCCGACGCTCGCCGGATCGACCGAGGCGAGCACGGCGACCGCGGTTCCCACGGAGGGCCCCGTCAGCCACTGCAGGAACCTGAGCGACGTCTCGAACCCGTACTCCGTCGCGAGCAGCTCGACCCCGTCGAGGTAGACGAGCACGCTCCCGCCCTCGGCGGCCTCGCGGATCCGGCCCGCGATCTCGCCGGGCGCCAGGCCGGGGCGGCCCGCGTCCCCGCTCGCCGGGCCGATCGACAGGAGGAGGG